>JBBRGW010000143.1:0-9145 GCA_038223525.1 Pirellulales bacterium | reverse complement strand
GCTTCCAGTTTGCCGGCGGACCAGACTTCGGTGAGCCTCGTGCGTTTTATTACCGCGATCATGATCCAAAGGTGCGCCGGCAAACTGGAAGCGGGCAATTACGTCCTTTCATTCGGTTTTCTTTTGATTGCCATTTGCGTTCAGGATGCTCTGGTTTCCGCTCCGTTTAACTTGTTTCATTCACAGGAAACGGGCGAGAATAAACGAAGGTATCATGGAAGCGTTTTAGTCCAGGTTGTTCTTTTGGGGCTCCTCACTTCGTTTTGTTTTGGGGTTGCCTGGTGGATCGGGAAGTACTTTGGAAGTTCGTGGGGACTCAATTCGGCGTTAGGCGCACTAGCGGTAGCCACCCCATTTGTGCTTTTGCGAGAGTTCGCGCGCCGCGTCGAGTTTGCGCGGCTTCGCCCCGGAATTGCGCTTTGCGTGGATGCCGCCTCGGGGCTGCTACAGCTCCTGTTTCTTTGGTTTCTGTATCGGTGGGATTTGTTTCAGGTGATGGGGGTGTACTTAGCGACTGGCGCAAGCTGTGCGATAGCGACTTTCGTTTGGCTATTGGTCGCATACCGTGGAAATGACTTTCATTCGAAGAGTGTTGCAAAAGAATTTCATCGGCACTGGATTGTTGGGCGATTGCCTTTCTTGGCTCTACTGGTAGGGTTGCTTCACCTTCAATCGGTAGTTTGGATAGTCGGCTGGTTAATCGATCCGGCAACCGCTGGAATCTTTGGCTATTGCAATTACATCATCTTCTTGGTCAATCCAGTTGCATTGGGTGTTTGCAATTCGCTTTTTCCACTTGCCGTACAAACCTTTCGTCAATCAGGTATCTCACAGGTAAGGAACCTGATCGGGGTTGCGATGACAGGTATGGGAATCGCCATCTGTCTGTTTGCGATCGTTGTGTACTGTTTTTCGGATCTGATTTTGTTAACAGTAATGAAGGACACAAGCTATGAGGGGCGAGGTCTTTTGATGTTCCTATTGGGAATCAATATGGCGTTAAGTGTCGTGAACATGATGAATGACCAAGGGGTTTGGGCGATCGAGCGTCCGCAATGGTTGTTGCGATCAACGCTGCTTACCGTTGGTTTAACTCTGCTTTGCGCAATTCCGCTGACGCAGCAGTTCGGTCTCATTGGAGCCGCAATGAGCTTGATCCTAGGACGCGTTGTCGGTGTCACGTACCAGTCTGCACTCTTCTTTACAAGTTCCATGACTTTGCCGAAGGCGAAACAAACCATCGTTTCGACCGAGCCGGAACGAAAACGCCAGCACACTAAAATCTCGGTGGTTACTCCCACCTTGAATGCCGCTCGTTTCCTTTCCACTTGCTTGGAATCGGTTCAAAGCCAAACCACGGAATCCGTCGAGGTACAGCATTTGATTCTGGACGGCGGAAGCTCGGACGGGACGTTGGCTCTGACATCGGGATACCCCGTAACGCTCGTGCCCCGCCAACCGGGTATGAGTCTGGTCGATGCAATCTGTCTAGGCTTTGACGAGGCGGACGGGGACTTGATTGTGTTTCTGGGCGCGGACGATTTATTTTTGCCAGGTGCCCTAGATGCCGTGGCACAAACTTATCAACGCGAACAAAGAGACATCCTTTTCTGTCGAACGCGATGGGTCGATGACGAGCTGAAATCCTTGGGTGAACTTGCTCCGACGCCCCGTTGGCTGTCGGCTCGAGCACATGCAACACTTGGATGGTGTTATATGGCGGCAAGTGCAACCTTTATTGGGGCCGAACTGTATCGAAAACTGGGAGGGTTCGATCGAAGTTATTTGAAATCTTCCGACTACGAGTTTTACACCAGAATTCTTGAAATGAAGATTCCGTTTAGCACGGTCAATTGCCCTGTTAGTTTGTACCGCCGCCACGATGGTAACGAATCGCTCAAGCGGGACTCGTCCTACTGGAGAGACTGCAGAAAGGTACTGGAAACTTTCGCGCCCAAGCGACCGTTCGTCAATGGGCTGCTAGGTTGGATGTTGAAGGGATGGATCTACGCTAGAAATCCCAAGTGGTCTTACCATCAACTGACTCGCAAACTTCGATCCGGTACTTTGCGAGGTTAGTGTTTTGCCAAAGCAATTTTATTTCCATGCCCCTATTCGGAGAACGCGCACTTGTACTTTGATTTGTCAGCCGCTCAGTCGGTGCTTTGTATCGGCGCTCATCCAGATGATATCGAAATCGGTTGCGGAGGGACAATCCTCAGCTTGTTGGCCCGCAATCCAAACCTGCGTGTCGACTGGGCTGTATTTGGATGCAATGCACACCGAAAGGCAGAAGCCATGGACGCGTTTCAAGCTTGGTGTGGGGAAAGCAAGTACTGCTTCGCGCATCTCTTTGAGTTTGAAGACACTCTTTTCCCGTCCCAAATTGTCGCAATCAAGAAAGCCATGCATGGTATAAGCGATTTAGTGCAGCCGGATCTTGTATTCACCCATCGCCGCGAGGATCTCCATCAAGACCATCGCACGTTAGCGGAAGTGACCTGGAATACGTTTCGCAGTCATCTCATTCTCGAATATGAGATCCCAAAGTACGAAGGTGACCTCGGCAATCCCAATGTGTTTGCGCCCCTGACCGAAGCCCACGCATCCAGGAAGATTGATTTGCTTTTGAGCCACTTCGCTTCGCAACAAGGAAAACCCTGGTTCGATAGAGAGACCTTTCAAGCGATCATGCGGATTCGAGGCGTTGAATCCAAATCTGAGAGTGGATTTGCAGAAGCGTTTCACGGTAGAAAAATATGGCTGGCAACTTAAAGGATTGTTAATCCGACTTAAGCGATTTTTTGTTTTGCAGTTTGGGAATACCACTCCACAGTTCGCCTTAGCCCCTCCTCAAGCTGTACTTGTGGTTTCCAGTTCAATAGGCGAGTAGAATTCGCAAAGTTGGCAACGTATTCGATTTCCGTGGAGCGGGTCGCATTTGAAAACTCAGCTGCCAAGGCCGGGTTTGCAACCCCCAAAACCATCTCGACAATATGGCGAACGCTGGTCAGCTTGCCTGTTCCGATTTCGAAAGTTTTGCCCTCGATGTCGGGTACGATTCCGGCCAGCAACATCCCGCGAACGACGTCGTCGACATACACCCAATCCACTTTGCGAGTGCCAGCGCCAACTACGGGCGAGCGTCCGGCCAAGCTTTCGAGGATGCAATATGGAATTAGCTTTGCGAGATCCTTTTGCGCAGGTCCGTACACCATGAAAACGCGGAGATGTACTATGCCCAATCCATAAAGTTTGTGAAACATCCGTGCATAGGCCGATGACGCCCATTTCGCGGCTGCGTAAGGTGAAGTTGGCGTGATATCTCCGATAGAACTATCGGGCTCTTCCTGTGACCCCGTCTGGACAAACCTCGATACCCCTGCATCCGATGCTGCGGTCATTAAGTACACGGTGCTAGCAAGATTTGCGTGGAACAATCGGGAAACACATTCCTTATCCCTCGATCCAGTGACTTCGCTGGCAAGGTGATAAATCACATCAGGCTTGGTTTGAAAAACCGCATCGCGAACGGCATCTTGATCCGTGACATCGCAAGCTAGCCAATGGATTTGGCCCCCCGATTGAACCGTGCGAGAAAGCCCGGTTACCTGAGCGCCGATTTCCACCAGTTTCGAGCAGAGCGCACCACCGATGAAGCCGCTCGCTCCAGAAACTAATACACGTTTCCCCGACAATCCCTCCAACATTTGTGCTTCGACTTATCCATCTAAGTGTTTTTAGTTTAAGGTAAAAGCAGGAAGAAAATCATGGGGCGTAGCATCCCTTCCCTTTCCGTATGGTTGAGTATACTTGTATTGGACAATTTTGAACATTAGGGGAGAATGGTCGATGAAAGTTGTGTTGTTTTGCGGTGGGTTTGGGATGCGATTGCGGGAATTTTCGGACTCCATTCCAAAGCCGCTCGTAAATGTGGGAAACAGACCGATATTGTGGCATATCATGAAATACTATGCCCATTTCGGCCATACAGACTTCATCCTTTGCTTGGGATGGAAAGCGGAAGTCATCAAAGAGTACTTTCTAAATTACAACGAGTGCCTTTCGAATGACTTTGTGATGAACGGATCAAACGATTCTGTTAAGTTGCTTTCTAGCGACATGAATCATTGGAAGATCACCTTCGTCGACACCGGCTTGATGTCCAACATCGGACAACGGCTTAAAGCGGTCGAACCTCATCTCAAGGGGGAATCAACTTTTTTGGCGAACTATACCGATGGGCTCAGCGATGTCCATTTGCCCGATTTGATTGATTTTCATCGAAAGAATAAATCTGTTGCGACGTTCATGACCGTTCGCCCGACGCAAACTTTTCATTGCGTAAACACCAATCCAGATGGCTCCGTTCAAGACATTACGGCGGTCGGTCAAGCGGAATTGAGTGTGAATGCAGGGTTCTTTGTCATGGAACAAGCGATATTCGACGCGATCGAGCCTGGCGAAGAAATCATCCCAAAACCTTTCAGTCGATTGATCGCGAAGAAGCAACTATTCTCACTGCATCACGATGGCTTTTTCGCTTGCATGGATACTTTTAAAGAAAAGCAAATGTTTGACGACTATCACGCTCGGGGCGAAACACCCTGGGAAGTCTGGCGCAAGCCGATTGCCTCCTAATCGCTTCACCTTGAAGTTACCCTATTTATGAGGGCCGGAGGCCCGACAGAAGAATTACCGGTGGTGTTAACCGCCGGTACAAGCAAAAAATTGTTTAAAAGGCCCGAGGGGTATCCCTCCGTAGCTTGGGACCATCTGTCCCGAGCTTGTAGGAATTTGCGAAAATTTTAGGGATGATCGGGACAATGGTCCTAACCTACCTCGACTTTTGCCGGCTCTGTTTTTTGCTTCTTTCCGAAGATGGTTCGCCGGGTCGTAAAGATTGGATCGACAACCGTTTAAAGGAACTTGATGGGATCTTTGCTATCTCAGTCGGCGGCTTTTGCATCATGGATAACCATCTGCATTTTTTGCTGCGTATTGATGTTGAGCAGGCTTACCAATGGTCCGCTATGGAGGTGGCAAAGCGATGGATGGCTCTTTATCTACCTCGCGCTTCGGATCGAAAACCGCTCAAAGTGACGGATGAGTTTTTGGAGCTCAAGGCTGACAATGCGGCTTGGGTTATTGCGACTCGAAAGCGACTGTCGTCGCTTGGTTGGTTTATGAAGTGCCTTAAAGAACCGCTTGCTCGACTAGCTAATAAACAAGACGGTTGCACTGGTGCTTTCTTCGAAGGCCGCTACAAGTCGATTGCGATTCACGGTGGGTCAGTATTTAATGCTAGTGGATTACACGAGCCGTTTGGTAGGCGACGGCAAAGCGTCGGTAACAGCGGAAGTTGAGAGCATCTTCACAAGGCTTGGCAGTAGTGAAGAGAGCTGGGGAGCGAGGATGCTAAAGCTGAGTGGGTCGCGATTGCTGGGGCGGTTTCTGTCTGTAAGCCGAGATCGACTGAGGGAGATCGCTCAGCGAATCGGCGTTTTTCATCTAGCGAACGTCGGTTAGGTTGCCAGAGTTGGCTACTTAGCGACAGAGAAAATCAACGCTGAGTTTGGTGCTGCGCGTATGTCGGCGTTGGAGATGCGCATTGCTTCTTCCTTTCTCGAAATGATCGATTTCTGGTTCCAATCGGTTCGAACTAACTGCTTGAAACGCATTCGCGGCGAACTCGCATGTCTAGAATCTGTGCATGTCCTTTCTTTCTTCCCAGGGAGTTTCAATGTGTCCAAAGACAAAAGTCCTTTGTCCCCTACCCTCGTTCGCTTCCAACACGATCTGCAGCTTAACGGACTCTCCGAGCGTTCGCAGGAATCGTATGGCAGAGCCCTTCGTAAGTTCTCGGAATTCCTCAAGCGTGAACCCGATTCCGCCTCCGAAGATGACCTGTGAAACTATCTCCTCTTCATCAAAAATAATTTGAAGTGGGCTTCAAGTACCCTCAATCTCCAAGTCTCCGATATCGACTCCAAGTGAATGATGGCCCACATCCACCGTGGTAAGGGAGCCAAAGATCGAATGGTTCCGCTGCCCGAATCCACCTTGCTCATTCTCAACAATGTGAAAGGTCCCATCACTTTTTGCAATCGTGCGGGAACCGACATTGCGCAGTCTGCCAAGGTAGCAAAGCCAAGGCTTGGTTGCAAAAGCAGTTGGAGCCGTTGTTGCCATGCGCTTACTTCATGTTGACCTTTGAGGGCTTGCACGACAATAAACTACCGAATCAAAATCCGTAGGATAGGCTTCCAGCCTGTCTTTTCATTGACACGCTGGAAGCCTTTTTATACCCCACAAGTATTTTCCAGACCCCCGTGGGCTTGCTCACGGGTGAACAAGTTTTATAGTTAAAAAGATGTGGGGTATAAAATGGCTGGAAGCCTATCCTACAAGAAACGGTAACTAATTGTCGTGCAACGCCTTTACCGTCCCGGCTGAGTTTCGACTGTTTATGCGTTCGCATCCTCGCGAATGCTATAAAGCCCTTTTCGAAGCGGCCAAGGAAACGCTCTTTGCGTTGGCAAAGGACCTGAAGTACATCGGTCCGCCACTTCCGCTTCGCCCATCCGCGAGCCAAGACGAACTGGGAGTGGTTGTCGATGTTGGTAACGGTAACACTGAACATGGTGTACGTTCTGACCGTGATGACCAAAGACCTTAATGGAAAAGCCGACGCTGAAATATCCCGAATGCGGTGGCGAGTTTACATGCCTTAGATTCGTACCGCATGCTCCAAGACGGTTGACTGAGTTCGACACAAGCTAACAGCGGTTGCGACGTTACCAACAAGTCTCCTCTCTCACCTGAGAACGAAAGGAAATTGACGAGTTTTGAACGACACCCAGGATCGTTCTGCGTGGAAGGACTGTACTGAGTTAGAAAAAGAGCATGAAAACGGCTTGTGAGGAACCAAAGCAGCGTTACGATCAACGCGAGAATCGCCGAGCTGCGGCGCCAGAAGTGCAAATGGACTTGGTTGACCGGAAACAAATTGCGGGCAACGGGCCAATGCGGAACGATTCCTGTGAAGTTGGTCCAAGTCTGCGTTCCTAAAATCTTTGGATCGGCGGAGAAATTGATATCGACACAATCACGAAGTTCTTCAAGTTCCAGCGGCACCGTCGAGCGATTCGGATCAGCATTCACCTCGTTCAAACGAGAAGCATTAAGTGCAAACATTGCGATACGTAGATCCGACTCCAAGTCCTTCCACGATTGTGGCCAATTATCCGTGCGTTCATAAAAAGCTTTGCATGCGATGGCGGCGACTACCACTGTGTCTGTGTTACGAGAAGCGATGGAATTGCCTTGTTTTGAATTAATAACATAGTGATCCAATGAAGGATAGCCAAAGATTGCCACAACCGACGTAAATAAGACAGCAGCAATCGCTGAAATGTAGTTGCGTTTCCAAACCATTAACAGACAGACTAATGTCACCTAAAGGATCCCCAACGACAGAAAGAGGATCGCCAGTCCAGATGCATTCCGTAACGCAACGGTCACGCCGTCTACAGTATTGGTAACTCCAGAAACATAACCTCGAAGGAATGAAAGTGGAATCGCGACGTAAATCATTCACATGAACAACGTTCGAAGATTAAACGTCATACCATGCTTTGACTTCTGTACAGCTCCAACATCCATGTGAGGGACTCCTGTGAAAATAATAACGGCTAAATTCATCTAGTGCGAGGTGAAATCTCTGCTCAAGTCAGCGCGGGTGACCGAGCACTTAGATGCAATTTTTTGTTCTACCTATTTCCTGTCTTCGAGCAAGTCGCGTAGCCAAAGTGGCTCGCGTCGAAGATCTAGAATAGCAACCACGGTCACGAATTCGCTATCAACGGAATAGTAAATGCCAAACGGAAAACGTTTCGACAACGATCGATGGAAGCCACCCACGATCTCGTGAATTCCGCCAAAGTAGACCAGAGATTCGATGTCGGCAAAAAGGCAAGATCGAAAGTAGTCACCTAGACCGAGACTTTGACGCTCGTAAAACCAATAGCCGTCTGCAACGTCGGCCTCAGCTCCGAAAGAGATATCAACTTTCATTTGCCAAGTTTCTGCAGTCGCTCTTTGGCCTCCGACCACGATGAAACCGACATACGTCCATCGTCAATTTGCTTTTGGCGCTCTTTTAGTATCGCGGCATGCCATTCGGGAGATCGCACATCCCCTGATTGATGGCACAAATTGTCCCAGACCTGCTCAAGCAGTTGGACTTTCTCACCGACAGACATTGTGTTGAGTGGCAATTCAAGTGGCATGTTCTATATTCTCCTAGATACATTGTAGCACATTCCATCGGACTCGCCAAACACGCCTACTGGTCAAGGGCAGAACGAAAACGAAACGAAAAAACGAATAGCAATCTATCCCAACATTAGCGAAGCGGATCGGAGGGATAGATTGTGCGTTGGACTGAGCCGTTTCGTCTCCACAGCTGTCTATATCACTGCGAACACTGGTCCGCTCGCTACCCGGGACAGGTCCGATTCAGCCCCTTTTTCTTGTTGTGACTGCCCGGCTTGCGTCCGCAAAGATGTGCTGGACTCGCTCGTCTCTTTTCCGTCTGACTGATTGTGGCAGTTGTAGTGGCTGGATTTGCCTAATCGGCGTGCAGTCACGCAGCCTATCTCTCTCTAAGACTCGGTGTTAAGAACCGCTTAGAGGGCTTGGATCTCGAACCTTTCGTCATCCGGCATTCGATCCACTTCGTTCCATCGATACTCGGGCCGTTGCCTGGTACTACGTAGTGGATGTGAGGGTGATGGCCCAGTCGCTGGTTCCATGTATGAAGCAGTCCGGCACCAGCAGCTTGAATGCCAATGTCCTTTTCAATCTTGGCCTTTAGCACTTCCCGTGAAGAGGAAAACAGTAAGTCGTAGACTTCCTCGCGGTTCCCTAACGCTAATGACGATAGCTTTTTGGGAAGCGTTGCGACCACTTGGAAATTGCCCGACCGACAGGTGCCAGGCAGGAATGGCACTGTCGAATTTCATAAGTCGTTCTATTCAAATGAGTTATCGTGTCGTTCGAGACGCGTTCTCAGTTCGTTTCTTGGCTTCATCATTTTCTTGTACTGGTCTCGTCGACGCTTCACGACGCGAGGTTCAAAACG
>JBBRGW010000142.1:0-9154 GCA_038223525.1 Pirellulales bacterium | reverse complement strand
TTTACCAACAACAACGACCTGATTGGCATTAGGGAAATCCAGAGTAGCTTCGACCGTCCAATCCGCATCTTTTGGTTTCAATAGCATGGTGAGGTGCTTGCCACCTGCTTGCACATGAAGTCGATCATTCGAATCGATATGCAAGCGTTTCGCATCCACCAGTGGCTGTCCTGCACCGGAAACAAAAGGAACCGGGACTTCTTGCGGAAACTTGCCGATCTTGATTGCGCGAACAGCTGATTGCCCGATTGCAATCGGACAGCAGATCACGACCAGTAAGAAGCAATAGGTCCAATTCACAACGCAATATCGATGGTTAGTCCGCATTTCTTAATCTTCATAGGTGGGTAACGGGATGGTCTAGGATGGAATGGTCATCATACCGTGGCGGACGCTGCTAGCGTCCGGCCCAACCAAAAACTAAAACACAAAACACAAAACACAAAACACAACCCGCGAATTCAACGGCTAACCAATCAGTCTTGCTTCCATCGAGACAAGCTCGAATGGAGAGCGTGGCAGAGCCTAGCTAGCTAGGGTTTTGCAAGCCGTTGCTTTAAGTCTTCGATGACTTCGGCCCACACTCCAGCCGCCTTTTCGAAATCGACATCGGCCCACCTCGCCTCGCTTGCTCCGCTAAGTCGAGATTGTGTTTTCGAGCCGGGCCAAACCGGGAACTGAGCGCTGTTTCCCATGGTGAGCCTCGACTCGGCTTTTTCGCTCACCAAGTAATCCGCAAGAAGTGCAGCGGCATGCGGATTGGGCGATTGCCGCAGGACACTAATTGTGTTGGGGATAAAGATGGTTCCGAACTGCGACTTACCCTGGTCTGGGAACACGATCTCAACTGGACTTCCGGCTTCTATTTCAATGATGGCATCGTCGGAATCGGTTAGTCCCCAATCTAGTTCTCCACTGCTGACCGCTAACGCAACTTGTTTGTTTCCAGCCAAAACGATGGCATGCTCGATCCAATCGCTGGACCATTTCCGCCAGTCCAATGCCGTGGCAGAGTCAAAATAGGCTGCCATGCTGTCCGTGTCCGCCTTGATCGAAACGGTATGCGAGGCGATTACGGCCATGTGGGTGGCAGTTGTTCCATAGACGGGATATGCAAGTCCGCAACGATGATGCCATTTTGCATCAGCCAATTCGAGAACACTTTTGGGCCACTTCGCGCGATCCGGCAACTTTTCCTTATTGATTAGCAATACACGCGCGCGTGCCGCAAATCCGATCCAAGTGCCATCTTTTGCTTTCAATGTTTTCGGCCAAGTGTCGGGGACTTTCCAACGACGACTGGCCAGTAGCCCCTGTTTTTGCAGGCGAAGCGTATGGATCAACTCGTTGTTCCAGAACACATCGCAACGAGGTCTTTCTTTTTCTCTTTCGATACGAGTGACGAGGCCAAGTGTTTTCGAGGCTTCTACGTCGAATTGGCGGGCGATTTCGGTGCCGGCATTGGCTCGCTCGAAGGCATCGAGAATGGGACTTGCGTACTCACGGTCCGAAGCGGAATAGAGCACAACACTCTTTTCTCTCTGGGGAACACAACCTACCGCCATCCACAGGGGTAGAAGCACGAGAGCCGGTTTGCGAATGGTGATGCAAGGAATAAGGTTCAGAAACAGTACAGTAAAATCGATGCAAACGATACAGACAGATCGAAAGGATGCGAGTTTCAAAGACATCGATGCAATTTCCTAAAGAAAACTTTGCGGATCAATCGCCATCGATCTAGTTTAGAAGATGGGTGCAGCGCTAGTTGGCAATGCATTCCAAATCTCCCTTCCCCCGTGGCGAGGTTAGCTCTCGTTGAGCTAATCTCGCCATTTTCGTTGGGTTGACACGCTAATGCAATCCGCGTTGGGAGATTTGAGTTTCCCGCTCCCCCATCCGGCATGGAACGAAACAGGGCGTCCGTGCCCATTGCGATAAACTGCCTGCTTATTAATCATTGTTGGACAAGCAAACAGATAAAGCACCCTGCATCCTGTGCAAGCTATTTCGTATCGAGGTAGGAATGGGGGATCGACAAAATTGCGGACCGCAGGAACTTAGGCAGCTGCGAGTTGTACCTGACCTGTTCTGGCCATGATACCTTCAATGAACTCTTCGAAGATACGAATATCCAGAGCGCTAGCTGCAGTCGATTCGGGATGGAATTGGCACCCTACGACAAACCAATCATCGCTGTTGCCTTCGATGCCTTCGATCACTCCGTCTTGGCAGCGAGCGGTAATACGGAAGCAATCGGCCAATCGGTCGATAGCCATATGGTGCCGGCTATTGACACGAATTTCACCTTCGCCATAAACCCGGCCCAAGATAGAGTTGGACTCAACGACCAAGGAGTGCCGATGGTTTGGATCATGGGGATCCTTGTGAGGGATGGCCGAGGGCATATCGATTGGAAGGTGGTAAAAAAGATTTCCACCTTTTATGACATTGATTAGCTGTAGCCCAACGCCGATGGCCATGAGGCTCATCTGACGGCTGGCGATTTCTTGGGCCAATCTACGATCGAACTCTTCGCGTCTGACGTCCATTGGGCGGACGGAGCTGTGCAACATGTATCCATCGTTTCGCGGATCCAAGTCACCGCCGCCGACCAATACAAAACCATCTAGTCGATCCAGCATTTGTTCAAGACTGGATTGATCTGCCATCGGTGGAACCAAAACTGGAATACCACCTGCGTTAGCAATAGAGTCAAAGTAGCCGGCAGCTAGATAACAATAAGCTGGGGTACCTTGATTCGTCGCGCGGAAATCGCAATTTAAACCAATGAGCGGCCGTGGGTTCATTCGATAGGATCCTCCTAAATGAAAAGTGACGTGTCGCGATGGACTGAGTGGGCCCGTGATTCCTTTTCGCTTGCCTATCGGATGGGCGAGTCAGAGTCATTGAACAACGGTTTGCGGCCTAGTTCGCAAAGCTTAGGAATCCATCCTGAGCTTTACTAAGACCTCTTGTTGTTTGATTCAGGTCCCCTCATTCTCGCTGATTGGTGACGAGTACCAATCGGCGGTGAGATAGGGAGGAAAGTAGTCGCAAAGAAATGGAATTGCAAACGCTGAACTACATTTAGTAGCCCGTTGAAATGCTAGCACGAAGTTCTGTGCATGCATTGATTGAGGATGAGGTATGCTTTACGACTGGACGGGTCTGTGGTTCGAAAAAACAACTGGCTTGCTCCCAGATTACTTACCTGGCGTTTTCCAATTGCCGTTATCGCTGGGATTCGTATCACCAATGCGTCCGCTATTGCTGTAATCGTTGCTGTTGAAGCTATTGGCTGATGTTGGTATTTCATTGTTGGCGCTAACAATGGGTGCCGTTACCGCTTCAGAAAGGATCGCGCCGGCCTGTGAGACTCCTTGGCCGATGCGATCAGCCCGAGCGCCCGCGAGTTCGACAGACGAGTTGATACCGTCTGCGGTTCGATTGAAGGAATTGCGAGCGTTATTGGTTACCGAGAGAATTTGGGATTGGGCATTGGAGATGCCGTCGAACAAGTTGCTAGTCGGCGACATGTTTTGGCTAGTCCGTGGACCGTTGCCAAAACTGGAACCGCCCAGTCCGCTGTTAGCGGGATTGCCTATTCCGCTGTTAGTTGGGATTGCTGCACCATTTGCACCCGAATAGGAGCTTGGGACTTGGAAACTGCCTTGAGCGGGCGGCGGAACGCGCGCTGGCGCAGCAAAACTGCTGAAAGCCTGGGAAAATGAAGGAGCCGTGCCGCGGCATCCTGAATTCACTGCAGCCAACGCGATCGCGCAAGTGATGGGTGCGGCATAACGGAACATCCAATTTTTCGATTCTTGGTACTGTTCAATGTTCATCGAATCGTTCATCCTGATCATTCAATTCTGGAGCTTTTAGGATACGTATAGTCCCTACGGAGATTACGTGTTTAGAGTCGATGCACGCAATACGAGAATTTATATCCGTCAGCCAAAACACGATAAGCTAGGTAAGCATGGTTAAGTTGGGCGCTCATATGAGCATCGCAGGGGGCTATTTCAAAGCAATCGACGCCGCTGCGGAGTATGGAATGGACGTGGTCCAGCTGTTCACTAAAAACAATAACCAGTGGGCCGCAAAACCGATTACCCACGAGGATTGTTCTCAGTTTGAAACATCTTTGAAACGGACTGGCGTTTCACGGCCGCTTTCCCATTCATCTTATTTGATTAATCTTGCGTCGCCTAAAGAGGAACTCTGGCGAAAATCCATCGATTCGATGGTCGTTGAGTGGAAACGGGCGGAGCAATTGGGGCTTGATGGAGTGGTAATGCATCCGGGTTCGCATGTCGAGTCGACACCGGAAGAAGGGCTCGAAAGGATCGCCTTAGCAATCAAGCAAGTGCACGAAGAAGTTGCCCCAAAAAGTGCATGGCTGCTTTTGGAGAATACGGCCGGACAAGGGAGTAATCTCGGATGGAGCATGGAGCAAATCGGCTGGCTCCTAAAGCGTACTGGCGAGGCGATGCAGACCGGTGTCTGTCTCGACACATGCCATGCACATGCGGCCGGCTACGACTTTTCGAGTGCGGATGGCTTCAAGGCTTGGGAGAAAGACGCAAAGCTTCATGGAGTGCTGGATGCAATTCGAGCACTGCACTTGAATGATAGCAAAAAAGGATGTGGGTCGCGCGTGGACCGCCACGAACATATTGGACACGGCACGATTGGAACTGAGGGATTTCGTCGAGTACTCAAGCAGAGGACCCTCAAGAAGTTGCCTATGTATCTTGAGACTGAGAAGGGTACAAACGATGACGAAGAGCAATGGGACGCTGTCAATCTGCGAGTGCTTCGCGAACTTGCAGATTGATCTACGCGGATAGATCCGGTAGCGAGTCCATGTTTACTTACTGCTGCCCGCATTGGGAGCTACGGTTTGCTGTGCTGGGGCATTAACACCCGAGAACCTGCCCAATCTTGGAGTAGGTGTTGTCTTGATTAGAGCGCGATGGACCAAGGTTTGGTAAGCACCCGAGGAGGTACCTGGCTCGATTTCGGTCACCAGAATCTGCGGCAGCGGTCCACTTGGAATGATTTGCGAAACGGCTAACTGCACGCTTTCCACGCGTGCATTGGTTTCTTGTTCCGAAGCACCGTTCTTGATGTAAACGGTTCTATGATCCTGTGGAGCTTGAGTTACGATCCATTGAACCTTGATCCTACCTGCCTCGCTCAAAGCGTTCTGCTCGGAGAACAGACCGGACCCGATTGTGTTGTTCTCTCTCCAACCGTTGTCTCTCATCACCTCGAAGGGTGCGATGACGGACTGGGAATCCGCGCCGCGGAAAGGTTGAGGCCATGCCATATTACGAGCGTAGTCGATTCCAGCTTTGTGCTTCATCTCGTGGCAACCAACCAAACCGATTGACAATGCTGAGATTGTAAGAGCTGATAGTGTTCGTCGCATGTTCGTAACTCCCTTTACCGTAAATCGATTTGACCGATTTATAAATTTGCGGATGGCGACTTCGATCACGTCGCCAGCCCCGCTAGTCCATTGGGGGGCTCTTTCAGACCATCGGCAATTGACGGTAACAACCATCGCTTTTGGTTGAGCAGGTCCTTAAGTCCACATATCCTGCAAACTCGAACCAATTAGCTATCTTTTTCACGACAGCTGGCCGTTAAATCCTGCCATCTTTACTCAACTTCCTCAGGCGGAACTTCCGATGCAATGCGTAACATGGTGCGCAGCCGTCAAAGTCTGCGTGGTCGTTAAAGTTAGGAGCCGTCGGGGATAAACATGGCATTAGTCAACTCAAGTGAATTTCGCCGTACCGCATTTCGAAGCGCATTGAACATGGGGCTCGGAGTAGGCGTTTTTTCAGCATTCATTTCATTGGCAACTCCCGCACAAGCGCAACTGCGTACGGGGCGAAGTACCGATCGCGAATTCTACAGCACAGACGAATCCTCGGATTCTGCCACGGTTCCAAAAGAACAGGTGCGCAAGCCGGATGCGACGCCACGTCAGTCCAAGCCAAAGAACATGAAGTCGGAAGTCGTGCAGGCTTCTGCCCACGAAGTGATGTCTTCGCATCGCGAGCCTGACCGGATGTCTAACGCTCCAAGCCGCCCACCCAAGAATCAAACCGCAGCAGTACGAAAAGCGTCTGCCGGACCTGTTCAGCAAGCGTCCAGTGGAGCTGTGCGACATGCTTCCGGCGAGGTAGTCCGTCATGAAACTGGTGAGATGACCTCGAGCCGAGTCGTGCAAGCGGGTTGCAAGAGTTGTCAGTCGGGGATCGTTCATTCGCATGGACCCATTGCTCAGGGTTCAAGTCATGCACCGAGCCGGATCGCCCACGAGAACTACGATGAGCCATCGATTTTGAGCGAGGCCATGTACGACCCTGAAGCCATGGTACTTGGTTCAAACTGCGATTCCTGCGCGACTATGGGGACTATGGGGGAGACCGGTTTTCTGATACAGACTCCCAACATTGTTGGGAATGTTTTTGGGCGGATGCAGATTCGCGTCGAAGCGGCTACATTTTGGCCCAAAGGGCAGAACTTACCTCAGTTGGTAACCACGCGACGACCAGCCAGCAACCCAGCCACCGATGGATTGATTGGTTCAGCGGACACGGTGAATCTCTTTGGGGGTTCCGAGGTGCTCGGCAATTCGACGCAGGGCATTCGTGGCGAGCTTGGGAGTTATTTTGACGACTGTGGTTCCCATGGTTTCTTGCTTCGGTTCTTTGACGTAGGCAGTAACTCCTTGACGTACAACAGCACACCGACTTCGGAACCGGTTGTGATGAGGCCTTTCTTTAGCACGGCAAACAATGCTCAATCGACCATCGCCATCAACTACCCAGACAGCACATCGGGTTCCTTGAACGCGAACATATCGAGCGATGTTTACGGTGGTGACATTCTGTTTCGCAAGTTGATAATGAAGGACTGTGCGACGAAACTCGAATTTCTGGCGGGCTATCAAACAGCCAAGCTCGCCGATTCATTGCTGATCGATTCGACGACCACGGCCTTGACCAACACACCCGCACCTGCTGGAACGATTTCGCAGCTGCGAGATCAATTCATGACAACCAATCGTTTCAATGGAATGGCCTTGGGACTGAACGGAATTTTGAGGGAACGTTGCTGGTCTCTTTCCGGTATGGTCAAGCTCGGGTTGGGCAACATGGAACGAAGCGTTGATATCCGCGGCTCGTCCATGATCACCGTCCCAGGGAATCCCGGCAGCACCAACACGACAGCCAATGGACTGCATGCGAGAAACACCAACGACGGAAACTACGTTTCGAGTACTTTCGTCGTGACCCCGGAAACGAATTTGACACTGGGCTATCGAATAACAAGAGGTTTGGAAGCGACGGTCGGTTACTCTTATTTGGGGTTGCCAAAAGTTGCCCGAGTCGCTGATCAATTGGATCCGCAGTTAGCGTCCAACCTGAGCAACCCACCCTCTGGTGCCAGCACCCCGAGTTTCTCCTTACGCGAAAGCAATTTTTCGCTGCATAGCCTCGACTATGGTTTGCAATGGCGATACTAAGCCTTGGCAGCGACTAAAAATTAGGGTCGATAGCCGGAAGCTCGACTCATTCATTGACCGAAAGTGCAAACCAATGAGCAACACCAATCCGTTTTCACCGCCTTCCACATCCGTGGTTCCGTCCTTGGACTTGCCGCCGACAGTTCCTATCGACCCCATCGACCTCTACAAGCGTTCGTTTGCTTTGATGGGGGATCAATATTGGCTATTTGTAGGTATTGCGTTGGTGGGGATCTTGATCGGCTCCGTGATTCCCTTGGGGATTCTGATGGGCCCGATGATGGTGGGTATCTATCTCTGCTTTATGGATCGCGAACGCGGCCAGAAGGTGGAGTTCGCGACGCTCTTTAAGGGCTTCGATCAGTTTGCCAACGCCTTAATTGCCATGTTGATCATCATTGGGGTCGCTATGGCGGTAATCATCCCATGTTACATCTTGATGGCGGTCGCTCTCATCGCGACCAATGGTTCAGGAACAGGGTTGATGGTTGTGTTGTTTGGCGTCGCGATGATTTTCGCGTTGTCGATGGCAATCTATTTGCCGTTCCTATTCGTGTTTCAGTTGATTGCGGAGCGTGGGCTAACAGGTCCGCAAGCGGTCAGCTTGAGCTTCAAAGCGATGAAAGCAAACTTGGTGGGGTGTATCAGTCTTTTGTTTGTCATGGGAGTCGCGTCGATTTTAGCGGCCCTCGCATGCTATTTTCCAGCGTTTCTATTAATGCCGATTTCGTTCGGGGCGTTATTCTTAGCCTATCGAGATATCTTTGGTCCACGCCCTGTCTAACGATTGCGATGTTCGGCCTACTAAACCTCAATCAAGCGAACGCTTGCTTGTTTGTGCGCCATTTTTGCAGCGCAACGGCGACCGAGCCAGCGAGGCTGGCTAGGATTTTTTGATTTCGTTTGCTTCAATTTTTTTATTCTATCTTGGTAGGGCGTTGGGGTTGCGGTTCGCTCTAGACTCACGATGCCTGAGCTCTTTTTGCCAATACGTTTCCGTATCGGCGACTCAAATTATAAATTCAGAATTCCGCACAACCGAAAGAAGGCGGGCGTGTAGTCCGTCCAACTTAACAACCGATGGCACCCGCAAATGGGCAAATGGGGGCCACCCAGCTACTGCGTCATCGCGGTTACACGATCGATAACTTATGGCTACTGCTCACTTGCATTCGAAGAATTTTTAAAGCTTTCGCAAGAAACTGCGCACCGTCGGAACGGAATTTCCAACGAAAACCAATCGCCGGTATTTCCAGCTTGTTCTCCACTTCAATTCGGTCGCGTTAGATTCGCTAGCCAGCGTTCGGCAGTGGCGAACTTCCCGTTCGATAGCCGCCTTGCCCTCGAAGCTTCGCTTCTTTGGCCAACGACTCCGGTGTTCCAGCCACCCGTTTGAAGATCTTGCCGAATCGCTTTACCACATCGCACCAAAGCTCGCCCGACAGACCAATTCGCTCCATGATAGGAGCCAACTCTGCCGGGATGCGACCCTTCTTGTTGTCTCGACGTATTTGCCTGCCTGTCCAATCCAGCAACTTCAAATACAACTCGAAACTCATGCCCAAAAAACCCTTGTCGCTGGCTCGCTTGCCAGTCTTGCTCGGC
>JBBRGW010000141.1:0-9205 GCA_038223525.1 Pirellulales bacterium | reverse complement strand
GCTGGATTCATTGGCTCTCATGTTGTCAGACTCTTTTTAAACAAATATCCAGATTACAAAATATTTAACCTCGACAAACTTACTAAATCCGGAAATCTCGAAAATAATAGGTTTACTATCACTCCTGCCCCTAACCTTTTTTCGAATTCTTCTTTAACTCGCTGCTGATTTTACTCGAAACCAAGAAAATTGCTTCAGCGATTCAAGCCTTAAACCTCTTGATTCTCAAGCTATACTGAATGCATCGTCCTATATCCTACGCAACCATTGCGCATCCGGAGTTGCCATGTTGAGCATGTATCTACGAAAATTCCTTTTCGGCTTTGCTAAACCCAAACGAGAAATGTCGATCTTCGAAATCATGAGCAAGGCGATGGCTGGCCCAAAGGAAAATACCAAAGTCAAAGAAGACTCGATCGCCGTTGAGCGATCGGCTTGGCCAAACGAGAACGGCAAGCCATCGATTTTGTCCATAATGCCTCAAGAAATACGAGTTTGCTGAGCTCGGAATGGCAGCGATATCCCTTCGGCATCAATTCGTTTTCCCTATGTTGCTCGCTGTCTTGGCGACCGCATTGGGGGTGACGGTTTGCTCGAAGTGGTTTGCCGATCGAGCGGCTCGCAACGCAACATTGCATCAGCTTTCCTCCACCGGGAGCCTGTGCGTCCATGCAAAGTACCCGCTAACCGAAAACGTCTTGACTCAGATTCAAGAGTTATCGTCGCTCAAGTTGGCAATCGTCTATCGAGACGTGCCCGCCACGCGGGAAGCATCATTGCAAGACACTTCGAGCGGGCCTTTTCGCTTTGAATCCAAGTCGAGCGCCTTTCCCGATGTCTTAGCGCTCGAGTGGATTGGGAAACTTGCGGCCGACGCTGCCACATTGCATGGCAAACCGTTCTTCGCGTCGGTTGAACTGGGCGACGGAATGATTGCCAATGCAACTGCTTATCAGCTGCCAAGCGAACTGAAGCCGGAAACGCGCCGATTCTTGATTCTAGTCCAGTCGGAGGCCATGGCGAACTCAACTTCGGTGCAAGCATTTGTTTTGCCATTGGTGACGGGACTTTTCTCTTCGGTCGCCATCGCCTTGGTCGCCGCGTTGGTCGCATCCAAGATTGGACAGAGGATCGAGAGGCTGGGCCAGCATGTTGAAAAAATAGCAAACGGTTCGTTCGAAACGATCTCGCCCACGGGACCGCAGGATGTCATTCGAACCCTTTACGAGTCGGTGAACTCGATGAGTTCACAACTTCAGAAATCCGCTTCTCAGATTGCACAGAATGAAAGATCCAGAATGATCAACCTCATGGCAAGTGGCTTGGCTCACGAACTTCGCAATCATTTGACCGGCGCTCGACTCGCCATCCAAACCTGCACGCCAGATCCGAATACTCAAGAAGCGTTGTCTATTTCGCTAAAGCAAATGCAACTGGCAGAGGAGTCCATCCAAAGGCTATTAACGCTCAGGGTTGATACTGCCGACAAATTAACGCCCCCCATGACCGTTCAGACGATTTATGAATCGGTCCGAGATTTGGTGATGCCCATTGCGAGCCACCAACGGGTCGCACTTCGAATAGACGCCAGTTGTAATGCTAATAGTTTAGCCTCCGAAACCAGCGTCATGGGGAGCTCGGTGGACGATGGTAGCTCGATTGTCGGGGCATTGATCAATCTAGTGCTCAATGCAATGGAAGCGGCCGGGCCTGGTGGCGAGGTTGTTGTTTCGACGACTCAGTTCGACGATGCATTCAAAACGGTGGAATGGAGCGTTCGAGACACTGGGCCTGGACCGACCAAGGAGATGGCCGCAGTCATGTTCGAGCCCTTTGCAACTACCAAGCGAGAAGGGGTCGGGCTTGGGTTGGCGATGTGCAAACGAATAGCGCAAAGACAAGATGGGGAGGTAGAATGGCATCGCGACGGTGATTGCACCGTATTTACGATGCGTATTCGGTCGATCAAGGAAAAGAGGTAACGTAGCAAATGCGAGTCTGGATCATCGACGATGAGCAAGCGATCTGCTGGGCGTTGAAGCGAGCGCTCGTTCAAGCGGGATACGCGGTGGAGACGTTTTCGAACGCAGAGGATGCTATCGAGATACTCTCTAGCTCCCCGCAACTCGATGCGGTTCTCCTCGATATGCGAATGCCGGGCATGGATGGGTTTGCGGCAACAGCCGCGATCAAGAAGCAGCGCCCGAAAGTGCCGGTCATCATGATGACCGCCTTTGGAGATCTCTCAAGTGCGATCCAAGCGATGGATCTGGATGTGTTCGAATACCTGACCAAGCCTTTCGACTTGTCGGACGGACTAAAAGCGGTTGCCAAAGCGATTGAGGCGAGCGTTATGTCTCCCACGGCATCAAGCACCGCGGTGGATTCGGTTTCCAATAGCGTTTTGCTTGGTTCCTCACCCGCGATGCAGCAGGTTTACAAACAAGTCGCGATCGCTTCGCGCAGCGACATCCCCGTCCTCATCCGTGGTCCAATCGGTTGCGAAATGGAATCGGTCGCTTCGGCTATCCATCGCAACGGCCAACGATCTTCTTCTCCTTTCATGGTGTTTGCCCCGATAGCCATCGCCCCGATCGCTTTGTCCACCCAGCTACTTGGTACCGCTCACTCGAGAGATACTAACGTCGGCGACAGTTTTCTGAGGTCGGGCGCTTTTGAATTGGCTGGAGATGGGACGCTGTATATCGATGAAGTGTCGGATTTGACTTTATCGCTTCAAGCCCAATTGCTGCGTGTTTTAGAGCAGCGAAACTACAATCGCCTGGGAGATCCCACTGCTGTCACCTGCACGGCCCGCATCATCGTATCGACCAGTCGCAACCTGCGTACCTTGGTTTCTGATGGGGAGTTTGTCGAAGAGCTGTTCCAGAAGTTGAGCGTGTACACGATCGAACTAACCCCTTTGGCGGAACGCCCTGAGGATATCCTGCCGCTTGCCACAGCGATCTTAAATTCGCATGGCCACGATCGCGCTCTAGCTTTTTCGGAATCGGCAAAAGAGTGGATGTTGTCGAGATCGTGGCCGGGAAACCTGCGCGAGCTTCGCAATGCCATTGACCATGCGGTGGTCACCACCCGTAGCAGTGTCATTGACCTCGATAACTTTTCAAAGAATGAGAAATCCGCACCCTCGCCTTCGACGGAAGCGGACAACGGCCTTGCCCGAGAGATTCAGCGTTGGACGCAGGGGCATCTAGAGCGATTGACGAGCCTCGGGGTGAAGCTGCAGGGCACGCATGACGACGAGCACTTTGGTACCATGTACGACGACTTTTTGGCTATAGTCGAACCCCCACTATTGAGCACAATGATGGACGCGAGCAATCGCAACCGCGCGTTGGTCGCGGCGCAACTTGGCATGCATCGCTCCACACTGCGACAGAAGATGCGCCGCTATGATATTGACTGAAAGGAAATGATAGCGAACACTTTGAACGTGTAGCCTAAAAACCTGAACGAACCGCCGCACAAGGCGGGCGGGATTCGAAATACCCCAGGCTTGCCCTGGGGATTGTTATTCTTTGTGGCTAATGGAGACAGCCGCTCGCCGTACCGTCTGACTACGCTTGCAAACCACACTGCCCAAGTTATGATCGACGTAAACAATGCGATAGGTTTATGCTACATTGACTTGATCAGATTTGGTTTAGAGCCCCTTTCCTTGCTCCTCTTTCAAGGATGCGATCATGAAAATTTGGATGTGTTTTATCTTCTTTTGCGCTGCTTTGCTCGCTAGCTCAACGGCATCGGACTTCCCGCCGGGATTTCAACGGCTATCGATCGGTGATAAAGCGCCAGACTTTTCCTTGCCAGGCATTGATGGGCGCGGTTGGTCAATGGCCGATTTCAAGGACGCGGAGGTGCTCCTCGTTTACTTCACGTCCAATCATTGCCCCGTTTGTCATGCACAGGATCCTCGCCTGCTGCAGATGATCAAGCAACTCACGGGCAAGAGCTTGGCCGTCGTTGCGATCAATCCCAACTCGGGCGATGGCTTGCGAACGGATGAATTGGGCTACTCCAAGTACGACGATAGTTTTGAGCATATGAAGTTGTATGCGAAGGATGAAGGTTTTACGTTTCCGTATTTGTACGATGGGGAAACGCAGGCGGTAGCAAAGAAGTTCGGATGTGTTGCAACCCCGCACGTTTTCATTTTCGACCGTTCGAGGGTTCTTCGATACCAGGGATGGCTTGACGATTCGCGGTTTCCTGACGCTACGAGCGTGAAGAGGCAAGACGCGAAAGACGCAGTGGTGGCACTCCTGGAAGGCAAGAAGGTCGCGGTTTCTGAAACCAAGCCCTTCGGTTGTTCCACAAAATGGCGAGAGAAAATCGCTGAGGTTGGCGAGGACAATGAGAATTGGGAACGCGCTGAAGTCACACTCGAGAACATCGATGCGTCTGGGGTAGCGGCGCTGGTAAAAAACGATTCGAACAAGTATCGCCTATTCAATGTTTGGTCGACGACTTGCGGCCCATGCGTGAACGAGTTCCCCGGACTGGTGCGCATCTCACGCCGAATGGGTTTGAGAGATTTTGAATTGATCACGATTAGTACCGATCTACCGCATGATCGCGATCGAGCGTTTGCGTTTCTTGAGAAGAAGCGGGCTGCGCTTCCAAAACGGTTGAAATCATCTCTCGAAAAAGAAGGACGCAAGTCGAACAACTACCTCTATACGGAAGCAAGCATGGACAGCTTGATCAAGGCGCTTGATCTAGAGTGGTCAGGCCCACAACCGCATACGCTTCTGGTCGCACCTGGTGGCCACGTTGAATTTCGGCATACAGGCGAAATGAACTCAGAGGAATTGCTCGACAAGATCCTCGACGCCATGGGAACAGGTTACAAACCTTAGGTATTGCAAGCCTCATCGATTCGATAGCCGTTTAGTTGGGCATCGAAGGTGAGCGCGTATTCTGCGGTGACAGAAGTGGCTTGCGCTAATTGAGCGTCAAGCACCGATTGCATGGTGGCTGCTCGCAGAGTTTCCTCGGATGGTCCAGCAGCGTCGATGATGACTAGGTGTAGATCGCTTTCGTTTGCTTCCAATAGAGTCCGCAAATAGACTTTGACGAGCGGAAAAGGAGTGAGTGCTATTTCGCTTGCTTTTCGAAACAAGTCGTAGGGTGCTTTATCGGAAAAGCCATAAAGGGCTGAGCAGTTTCGGCCTGATTGCATTGCGAGAACCGTCGGTGCGATTCGCGTTTTGCCGTTCAGCAAAACGTAGTGCGGGGTCGCTATGGGTTCTGCCGATGTAGTTAATGAGTTCATAATTTTGGATGCTTTGCAAAGTTAAGTAATCGCTTAAGCGTAGCAGAAACACGCTGGAGAAGCAGATAATTGCAGCGATTCGGAAAAAACCACTGGCTTCACGCCAGTGGATCGATAATAGTCGACGCCAACTAGTCCCTAGCAAGAACTTGGTGGGCAGCGTCGATGGTGAAGTCGATATCTTCGGGGCGATGCGTTCGCGAGAAGAAGAGTGCTTCGAATTGACTACAAGGCATATAGACCCCTCGTTCCATCAGTCCCCAAAAATACTTCGCAAAAAGATTACGATCCGATCGGTTGGCGCTTGGCCAATCGATGACTGGAGCATCGTTAAAAAAGAGGGTCATCATGCTTCCCATACGTTGCATTTGTGATGGGAGTCCGGCGGCGTCAGCAGCGTGCTTGAGGCCATCGGCAAGCCTTTTCGCTTGTGTTTCTAGATAGGCGTAGGGTGGATCATCTCGCAATATTTCGAGCGTGGTTGCTCCGGCGGCGGTGGCGAGCGGATTGCCCGATAGAGTTCCTGCTTGGTAAACTTTGCCCGCTGGCATGACATTGTCCATAATCGACGCTTTGCCGCCGTAGGCAGCTAGGGGTAGTCCACCTCCGACGATTTTGCCGAGTGTCGTCATGTCTGGTGCGATGCCGAAGAGGCTTTGAGCGCCACCATAGGCGACCCGAAAACCCGTCATTACTTCGTCGAAGATGAGGATCGCGCCGTGCTTGGTGGTTTCCGCCCGAAGGTTTTTTAGGAAATCGGCCGAAGGCACGACCGTTCCCATGTTGCCGACGATAGGCTCGAGGATGATCGCAGCGATGTCCGTCGGGAATTGGCTGAATGCGTTAATAATCGCCGCTGAATCGTTGTATTCAAGAACGATCGTGTCTTGGGTGTTGCCCTTGGTTACTCCAGGGGAATCAGGAACACCCAGAGTGGCTGCGGCAGACCCAGCCGCGACTAGCAATGAGTCGACGTGACCATGGTAGCAGCCCGCGAACTTGATGATTTTTTCACGACCCGTTGCCCCGCGAGCAACTCGGATCGCGCTCATTGTGGCTTCCGTTCCGCTGCTTACCAGGCGAACTCTTTCGATGCTCGGCACCGCTTGCATGATCAGTTCGGCCAGTTTCGATTCGTTTTCGGTAGGGGCACCGAACGAAGTTCCTTTCTCGGCAGCGCGTTGGATCGCTTCGATGACTAGGGGGTGAGCATGCCCCAAAATCATTGGCCCCCAGGAACCGATATAGTCAAGGTAGCGATTGCCATCGAGGTCAAAAAGGAACTGTCCGGAAGCATGCGATACAAAGATCGGTTCGCCTCCTACCCCATGAAAGGCGCGGGCAGGCGAGTTCACACCGCCTGGAATCAGTTGCTTTGCCCTGGCGAAGGCATCGTGACTTTTTTGTCTTTTGGAGAGGGAGTTCGTCATTTTTTTGCAAATAGGAGTGAGGCTCTACCAGCCCATCACCATATTGGATTCAATGATGCGACGAGCTTTTTCTAGATCGGAACCGGTTTCAGACATGTACAGTCGGATTGCGTGCAATTTGTCACCCGAGGATTTTGCAAGACAATCACGGGCAATGGAACAAATATCCAGTTGCCGTCCCGTAACTCCCAAAATCGCTTTGGAAATCACCCAAGTGTCGCGTGGGCGTTTGGTGATTCGAACAACATCATCTGAGGGATAGGCATCGCTAAGGACATCGCGTGCGGCCGCTTCGTCTTTCGCCCAGGTAACAATTATGTGAGAATCTGTTTCTATCTCGAATAATGGCATTGTCTCATTCCCAGCAACGGGGGGTGATAGCAATTCAAAGGATTTTCCGAGATGGTAACAGGCAATCGATGGGAGCGGAAGGTTTCGCGTGGGCGATCGATCGAATCGTATTAGGATATTGGAAATTTCCGAGGTTAGATGCCAATCAATATGAAAAGTTATCGCACACCCATCATGATTATCGCGGTATGCGCGATCGCCTTGGGCCCCCTTTTCTCTGGATTTTTTGGGCCGGATGGACGCGCGCGGTGGCTGTTGGCATGGGCCGCAAATGCTTATCAGAACGGCGATCCCGACAACGCGGAAAGAACGCTTGAACGGGCAAGCGAATTATCCAGTGCGATAGCGACAGACGAGGAGTTTTGGAATCTGAAATTCGATCTGGTTTTTAATAAAGAGAAACGAAGTCAAGAAGATATCGCGAAGCTCTTCAAGGAATCGATGGCTCTGATTTTGAAAGTCCCGAAGCCGCGGCAAGCTAAAACGGCCACCGATGTCGCTCAACGTTTTCATTTGAAAAAGCTAAACGACCAAGCGGTCGAGTTAATGGAGACTTTTTATGCTCCGCTTGCCGAAAGGAAAGCTGGTGAAAACAATGATCTCGCCTATTTTCGGTCCCTGGCAAAGAAGAAGCTCGATACCGCTTTGAAGGAAATCGATGCCGCGCTCATTGCCGATGGGACTTCACGCAAGGAGTTTTTGGATACCAAAGCTTGGGTATTGCACGGGCTCAAACGCGATGAAGAAGCACTACGCTTTGCGGATGAAGCCATCGTGAAACTCGCCGCAGAATTCAAGAAGATTCTCCCTGCTAGCGACCAGAAAACATTTTTGGCAATGTTTTTTCCCGAGTTTGAGAAGAAGACAGACGAAGTTAAAAACGCAAAACCCGATATAGCCAATCCCGATACAGCGAGTTATGAATCAGGGGTTCTCAAAAAAGAGTTCGATTCTGTCGCCGCAGCCAAAACTGATGAACTACTCCGCGGCACAAATCGACTTGAAGTCCTCAAGGATTTGTGTCCGCACATCAACCCGATTGCGATTGACGCCTTGGCGAGACAAGTGGCCTCGTTGCGGTACCATCGAGCTTGTATTCTCGACGAATTGGGGCGAAGTGTTGAATCCGATTTGGATTATGCTTGGTTGGATCAGTTTGGATACGCCAATACGGCTGAAATTTTCTAATGTAGTCAGACGATCGAGATAGTGGTTGATGAGCAGCAACCTTTGCAAATGCGGTTTCACGAATTCATGACTTCGGATAGGATCCCAGTGCCATCTTACCGATCCCTTACTCCGATTCGCCCCGCTACCGAGGATTGATTTGGACTTATGAGCGAACTGCACGACGAATGCGGTGTTGCCGCAATCTACCACTTAGTTAATGGCCAAGAAAGTTTGCTTTGCCCTGAGGGTGGACGAGAGGCAATTTCGTACCTGTTACCGCGAATGCTCCAAGATATCCAAAATCGAGGGCAATTAGCGGCAGGGATGACTACCTACAACCCAAACCGTTCGCTGTTGCTGGACACGATGAAGGACATCGGAACAGTTAGCGAGGTGTTTCGACTATCGCACCGGGGCAAACACGAAGCGATCATGGAACATTACTCCGGTCGCGCGGCGATTGGGCATGTGCGTTATGCAACTTGCGGACAAGACGATCGCAGTTATGCGCAACCCTTCGAACGTCAGCACATTCATAAACACAAGTGGTTCAGTTTCTGTTTTAATGGCCAATTAGCGAACTACCAAGAGCTCAAGGACAAATTGACGCTCGAGGGAGAGCACCATTTGGCGCGCGACACCGACACCGAAATCATCATGCATGAGATCGGACGTGAGTTGAGCAACGGAGCTTCGAATCGCAGTCTGATCGATGTCTTCGCAGCGGCTGCGAAAAATTTCGATGGCGCTTATTCGCTTGCTCTACTGAATGCCAGTGGCGAGCTATTACTCGCTCGAGATCCCTTGGGGATGAAACCGCTTTGCTATGCGATCGATGGCTCTCTGTTTGCCTCAGCTAGTGAAAGCGTTGCGTTATTGAATCTTGGGTTTGATCGCGAGAGTCTCAAGTCCGTCACGCCGGGTTTTGCTGTGTTGGTAACACCCAATGGGATCA
>JBBRGW010000140.1:0-9209 GCA_038223525.1 Pirellulales bacterium | reverse complement strand
CGTCTATCCGGCGAAGGCAAGACATTGATCGTAACGAGTCATATCCTGCCTGAACTTGCCCGCATCTGCGATACCGTGGCAATCGTTAGCGGAGGCAAGATGCGCGCTTTCGGCCCGCTCGATGAAGTCATGCGCAACCTTTGCCCAATGCGAAGCTACGAAGTGCAACTTGCCAACCCAGACCAATTGGATCACGCCGAAGCGATCCTTCACAAGAGATTGCAAAGCTCCGAACCAGTCACCCTTAGCCGAATGGAACGCGTGTTGAGATTCCCTACGGTGCGTTCTGAAAGCGAACTTGCAACGGTGCTGAGCGGATTGATTTCCGACGGGATATTGGTCTCGCAATTCCGTGAGGTTACCAGCGACTTAGAAGATGCGTTCCTTTCGATCTCAGGAGGTGGTTCGCCTGCCGCAAAGGCAGCGGACCCAGTGAGCCAGATCGCTGTATCGGCAAGTTAAAGTACCATTTTTTGTTTTAATAACCCTTCCTTAATAACCCTTCGTCATTTGGCAGTTTGGCAATTCCGTGAAGTCCATTTTGCTCTTAGAAAATCCAATCCTCAGACGCGAGCTGTTCTCGCGATTGCGAAGTCCCAAAACGACGCTTGCGATCTTGTGCGTCGCTATCCTATCGACGCTCTTGGTGCTTTTGCGTTGGCCAACGGATGCTTCTATCGATCTAGCAAGCCAGGGATCGATACAGGTCTTTCGACCGGTTGCTTTCGCCCTGGCGGTCGCTGTGATGATGTTGATCCCGGCGTTTCCAGCCGTTGCGTTGGTTAGCGAACGGCGCAAAGGAACGTTGGCACTATTACTCAACTCACCAACCACCCCATTCCAAATTTACCTCGGCAAGTTTTCGGGAAACGTCCTGCTGGCAGCCGTTATCTTTTCGGTTTGTCTGCCTGCACTAGCCGCCTGTTATGCTATGGGTGGAATCTCGCTTATCGATCATGTCGGACCATTGCTTTTAGTTCTCTTTGGTATGGCGCTGCAGTACACGGCCGTCGGACTTTGGGTTAGTGTGATCGTCAATTCGACCGACGCTAGTTTGCGATGGACTTACGCGGCGGTGTTAGCCCTGGCTGTGTTCTCCATTGGACCCACCATCTTCGTAGGAAAACTGTCCGGCGTCCAATCGCTAGTTTCGCATTGGATCACAGCTATTTCTCCCATCTCGGCGCTGCAAGATATCACCGGTTCGCAAGCGCAAGCGGGAGAGATCGGAATCACTGCTAGCTGGCTCGATTTCCTGATCGCCAGCGTTGCCATCACCGCCGTTCTGGCCTTTATCACTTTGCGAAAACTGGATCCCAAGTTATTGGAGCGCGCTCGCCCGACAGGAAAAGTTGTTGGCCGCTCGAAGACGGATAAATCCTCGGGATTACTGCGACGCATGTCCTATTTGGTGGACCCCAATCGAACCAAAGGAAACATCCCCTGGTGGCTGAACCCAGTCATGGTGAAAGAATTCCGCACACGCAAATTTGGTCGATTGCATTGGCTCATTCGATTGGTTGCAGTCAGCGGCATCTGTTCGTTGCTACTGACTGTGGTTGCTGCAACCGGTACGGTTAGCTGGGGTGTTGAGCGAATCGCACCCACGATGGTCTTGTTGCAAGTCGCATTGCTTCTGTTCCTTGGCCCTTGCTTGGGCGCTAACCTAATCGCTTCCGAGGTTGAAAGCGGCGGATGGGAATTGTTGAGAGCCTCACCGGTCTCCCCGATTCGAGTCTTGACTGGGAAACTAATGAGCACCATCTGGACCTTGCTGCTGATGTTGCTCGCGACGCTGCCTGGCTATCTGGTCATGGGGTACATCCAACCTGCATTAGGTGGGCAAGTAGGAAATGTTCTGATCTCACTCCTCATTGCCATTCTGATGGTCACGACCATGAGCGCGTGTAACAGCGCATTTTGCCGCACGACCGCGATCGCTACGGCCACCAGCTATGCCGTTCTGCTCACTCTCTTCGCGGGCACTCTGCTAATCTGGGTCGCACGGGACAAGCCGTTCGGACCGCTGTTGGTGGAGCGAGCATTGTTGTTGAACCCCGCTGCAAGCGCATTGGCCGAAATGAAGACGCCAGGCTTTGAGCAGTATCGACTGACGCCCGGTAGTTGGTATGTAGGACTCGGAATATCTTGCGTTTGCTTGGTAGTTCTGACAGTGCGGATTTGGCGAATGACTCGACCCAAATAAAAGTCCTCCTGCTTTGCCCCTCCCAACGAGACCTTGATCTTCCCTATAGGTGTACGATGCTTCGAAAAGCAACCATCCTTTTTTTTACTTCGCTCATCGCAGCCCAATCCGTTGCTTTCGGGCAACAGCAGACTCAGTTTCTGCAACATCTTTGGGAAGTGGACCCGCCCTTTGGAGATATCTGGGCAACCCAGCGAAGCGCTCGGGCTATCCGTTTCGAAGTGGAACGACTGAAATCCCAATACGCTGAGGATCGACTCGAAACAGCTCAACAACTATGCATGGAGTATGCCAATCCTAATTTCAAACAGCGCGATCGCGCGATCCAGCTTCTCATCGAAAGATTGAAGGGAGGCGAAGAGAATCTGCAGGTCAAACGAGCGATGTTTTCAGCCGCGTTGTGCCTTGGCGAGGCGAAGTATGGGGAAACACTATGGTCCCTTTCCAAGTCCGACTCGGCCATCGCCGACGCCGTGGAACGGAAGCTTGTCGAATGGAAAAGCCCAGCTGCAATCGACGAATGGCGACAACGCTTGGCCAGCCCGAGTACGAAACCCACGGAGTTGGCAACTGCGTTGGAAGGGATTGCCGTCACAGGAAACGCAAGCGATGGGCCGTCGCTGCAATCAGTGATTCTCGCAAGCAACTCTTCCTCGGCGAACAAGTACTTGGCGGCCGTAGCGTTGGGCACTCTTGTCAAAGAAGGGCTAAACGACTTTGCACAGCAAGTGCTCGGGTCCGACATCGAACAACGTGAAGTCCTTGCTGCACATCTTCTCAAACGTCACTCAGGCGCAAATACGGAATCGCAATTGCGCAAAATCCTCGCAGAAGGGTCTACTAGCTCTCGCACGGTTGCCTACCGGGCCGTTTCGGAAACGATGCCCAACGTGGCACGTGAGCTTGCTGGCGAGATATCAAAACAGCCACATGTTGAGTTGCGTTTGCTCGCTATCGACGTCCTGCAAAAGTCTTCCGATGACGACGCGCTTCGAATCCAAGGGACATTGTTGAATGATCCGCATCCTGATGTTCGTGGATTAGTCACCAAAAACCTAATCCAAAAAGGGACACAAGGTTCGCGGGCTATCGTCGACGAACTGGTGCTCGCCAATCTGAAGGCCGGCGCGTGGGCCGGGATGGAAAAGGGGATTGAGATTGCAGTCGCATTTCAAGACCGACGGTATTGCAAAGGATTTGTAAAACTACTCGACCATGTGCGTCCAGAAGTCAGTATGCGCGCAGCTTGGGCTCTAATGGAGCTTACCAGCGAATCCGAAACGCTTGCCGGCATGTTGACCCATGCGGAAAAATTGGCTGCTGAATTGCAAGTCAAAGACTACAAGTTCTCTGAAAAAACGGTGACCGACCAAATCCGTTTGAGCTATCTCAACGAAGCGTTTGGCAAAAACCGCTATGCGGCAGCAAACGAATTGCTCATGAAGTTTGTCCCAAAGCGCGGCCATCAATTCGGGATTGTAAGCCGGGCGTCTGCGATATGGGCGTTGGGCAAACTCAATACAGGTAAAGACAACCCATCGCTTCGGTCCAAGCTCTATGAACGCATGAGCGACTTCGAGCCGAGCAGTCCGGAAGATTACCTTGTCAGGTTCTCATGCAACCTTGCTCTGGGAGAAATGGCCAATCCCGAGAGTCGCGACACCATTGAACAATACGGCGAGCAAATGCCGAGTCAGATCGCCTATGCTGCAACCTGGGCCCTCTCACAAATTGAAAAAGCATCGCCAAGCAAGCCACTTAACTAAGCGGATTTCGCTTCAAGATGTAAACCACGTCTTCGGTACCCGCGTCAACTTCGATAGGCTCATCAATATCGTAGGTGAAATCATAAGCTGTCTCGATCGACCACTCGGGAACTTTCTTGATCATGGAAGCGAACTGCTTCCATGTGTAGCTGCGTAAAGCCAAGCAATCGTCGATGCGTATCGACGCGGTAGGCCGGTAAATTTCGAAACGCAAATTGAATCGTTCCATGCGTGCCTTGACGTCTTTGTCGCGTGGCCACATCCGCGTGTTGATTTGCAAGTTCCCTCGCCTTGCAGTCCAACTTTCGGTGTCCGACGGGGTTCCCTCGAGTGGCGTCAAGTGGAATCCCAACGCGTAGATGCCTCCGGGCCGCACTGCGTTTGCCATGGCTTTGAAGTGAGCAACCGCGGCTTTTTCGGTGCTCAAATGACGGAAAGAGTTGATGGTGTTGAAAGCCGCATCAAAAGGTTTTTTCACGGTGAAATCGCACATATCGGCGACCCATCCCGTTTGCTTCAGTTCGTGCTTTTTGAGCCTCGCATTGCAATAAGCGATGGCCTTTTCATTCAAATCCAATCCTTCTGCGATGTACCCTTTCTTGGCCATTCGAAATAGCAATCGCCCGGTTCCGCAGGCTGGCTCCAACACCCGCTTGGTCTTTCCATCGACATGCTTTTTAAAGGCAGCCTCAAGGAACTTGAACTCCGCAACCCAGTCGCTTGCAAAGACCAAGTCGTAATAGTTCGGGTAGTCGTAGATGTTACCGGTTACGGTTTCCATTGAGTATGGCTCTTCAAGGATGGGCTTTTTTAGGCGAGCGGCAGGCTGAAAACTACCGTAGGATGGGACCATTGTTCCGTCCGTTGATTCGTTCGCGACAACGGTCCCAAACTACAACTGGTATCTCACAGCCTGCCGACCGCCCAAATGACAAATTGGATTGCAGATTCTGACACGCCGTGGCCGACGCGGCTAGCGTCGGATCCAAGTTCTACGCACTTTTTTTGTTCGCCAAGCGCGGACTAAAATCCACCGTAGGATGGGACCATCTGTCCAGTCCGTCTGTCCCGTCCGTCTGTCCCGTCCGTCTGATCCGTTCGGGACAATGGTCCCAAACTACTAAACGAAACTAGATCTTGATAAAAATACGCTTGCGATACATCCATAGCAGAATCCACCAGATCACTCCGAGAGTCAATACGCCCAGAATCATCGGCTTGAGCACTTGTGGATCGTCGATTTTGAACCAACTCGCGACCGAGTCTCGAAACAAATTGAGGAAGTATCCAAAGTGGCGATCGATCGCAAGTTTGATCGGTGTTTCTATAGTTCCACTCATGAAGTAAGCAGCGATCGAATTCGCGCCGATCACGAGGAATGGAAATCCCCAGCTCTTGTAGCCCCCGATATCGCAGATGACATTCAAGATCGCTAACCAAGCAAAACAAAGTCCGCCGCTCCAAAGCGCCCAAGTCGGTGTCCAGATGCGCTTCACGATGGGGCAAATCCCCAAAGCGTCTACCAACAGCGATATCGCTATGCAAATCGCCGCGGCAATCCAAAGCCACATTTGCTTCCGCCCAACCGTCGTATCCAACTGCAGCAAACGTCCGGCGATCAATCCCAACAACATCGTGCCAAGGGTCGGTATGAAACTTAGCATACAGTAACCGCCGCCAGAGAACTCGAATGGTTTTTCACGAGGAAACAAGTTCATCCACCACCGGTCTACGGCAGACGCAAGGTTGGAGTTCTTATTGAAATGCGAAGCGATCCCTTGGTAGTGCTCCGGCCAATTTGCTTTGACTCCGTATTGACTGTATGGAAAATCCGAGCCAGGCGCGGGGTAGATCACAAACGCAAGCCAGTACCCGATCAGGATCACACTCGTCGACACGATCAATCCTCTTATGGACAAACTCGATAGCAAGAACAGTACCCAATATCCCATACCTATTTGGGTGAGCGTATCGTCAAAGGTAAAGTTGGTGCTCGCTCGTCCTTGGCTTCGCAAGTAAATCCCTAAGAAGATTAGAATGAGGCTTCGAAAGATCGCGTGCAAGAACATCCGATTCCAGGTTTGGCCACTGGAACTGCGGGCTAGGATGGAGAAGGCCATAGCGGTTCCGACCAAGAACGAAAAACTCGGCTGGATCATGTCATGCAAAGAACAACCGCGCCATTCGACGTGCGAAGTGTGGAAAGAAACCCACTCTGCGGCCTGTGCAAGCCAACCATCCCCTGTAACAAACTTTTGTATATCGGATAGATGCAGCACTTCGGCCAACATCAAAAACATGACCATTCCCCGGTAAACATCGACACTTGCAATGCGAACCATGGGTTTCTGCTCAGAGTTCGATGCCTTTAGGTCGGGACTTGCATTGGCCATGATGATAACAACGATTCGTTTTGAGCAACTGCAGGTTTGGGACTCGCTATGAGTTGGACTGGAATCGTGAACAATGTAGCAGATTTCGAGTGCCGTTCAGGTAGGTCACTCCCCGAGAGTGACTCTTTCCTAATGTTGAACCCGCACAGCGGCGGCCCGCTCGCAAACTCTCACGGAACTTAGGGCAAGTACATGGATGCAGCTGCCCTCAAAATCTATTTAAAATTCCGCGCAAGCTGGACGCTTACGCCAAGATTCAAAACTGGTGGCCGCGTCGTGGTCCATTCACGCACTGGGTTAGAATCTCTGGTCCATCTTCGCGCATCAGGACGGTGTGCTCAAACTGAGCGGACAGTTTTCCATCGCGAGTCCGGACGGTCCAATTGTCTTTGGCATCGAGTTTAGTGAAGCGTGTGCCGGCATTGATCATCGGTTCGACGGTAAAGCACATGCCTGGAAGCAATCGTTCCTGTTTGCTCTTTCGGTCAGGGACATGCGGGATGTTTGGATACTGATGGAAACGGCGGCCAAGGCCATGTCCAACGTACTCGCGAACGACCGTGAATCCTCGCAAAGTCGCTTCTTCTACAACATTGTCGCCGATCACACTGACCGGGCAGCCGGGCTCGAGGGCAGAGATCGCTCGGTGCATTGCATCAAAAGCGCATTGCGTCACTTTGCGAGCTTCTTCGGACACGTTGCCGATCAAGAGTGTCTCGGACTGATCGCCGTGCCAACCGTCCACGATGGAAGTGACGTCCACATTGATGATGTCTCCGTCTTTCAGCACGTAGTCGCAGGGGATTCCGTGGCAGATAACATCATTCACGCTGGTGCAGCAGCTCTTCGTATAGCCGAGGTAACCCAAAGTCGCGGGGGTGTGTTTGTGCTGATGCGTAAAGTCAGTCACCAGACGGTCAATCTCTTCGGTGGAGATCCCTGCGGCAACGTATTGGCGCAAGTAATCCATCAGTTGGGCATTGAATTGTCCGGCCAACCGCATCCCATCCCGTTGAATTTCCGTCAACTGAAGCTTGCGAATATTCTGCAGCATGCCAACCTCGAAACCATGGCCTCTAAGTGAATGGAAATGAAATCATCGAGTCGCAAGACGCCTCAAAGTCAAAGCGAACAGTTTAACTGTCCGCGATCAACACTTCAATTGAGCTGGCGTTAAGACGTAAACATTTGGCTGATCGATTTGTTGGAATGGATGCGTCGAATCGCTTCAGCCAAAAGCGGGGCCACCGTCAAAACCTGAATTGTCTCCAATCTCTTCTCTTCGGGTAGAGGGATCGTATCGGTGATGACCAAACTGTTGATCGGGGCATTGCGAAGGTTTTCGATTGCATTGTCGCAAAGCACGCCGTGAGTGGCCGCCAAGTGTATTTCTTTGGCTCCGAATTTGTGGACTAGATTGGCAGCCCCACAAATGGAGCCGGCGGTGCTGATCATGTCGTCAAACATCAAGCAGATCTTCCCTTCGACCGGCCCGCCGATGATGTATTTTTGCTGGGTCTTGAGCGCGCTGTCTCGCTGTTTGTCGATGATCGCAAGCTTGCCGCCGAGTCGTTTGGCGTGTCCGATCGCTCGCTTGATGCTTCCTTCGTCTGGACTGACCACCACGATTTCGGCCGGGTCAAGCATGCGACTTTGGAAATAGGTGGTGAATACCGGCGCAGCGTACAAGTGATCCACGGGAACATCGAAAAAGCCCTGGATCTGAGGTGCGTGCAAATCCATTGCAAGAACTCGGTCGGCCCCAGCGCGGGTGATGACATTAGCGACCAGTTTGGCCGTGATTGGGGTGCGTCCCTCGTCCTTGCGATCTTGTCTCGCATAGCCGTAGTAGGGCATTACCGCCGTTATTCGGGCAGCGCTGGCCCGTTTGCAGGAATCGATCATGATGAGCAATTCCATCAAGTTATCGTTGACAGGTGGGCAAGTGGGTTGGATCAGATAGACATCGCGCCCCCGCACATCGTCTTCGACTTTGCAGTTGTTTTCTCCGTCCGGAAATTTGTTGAGCGTGATGCAGCCGAGATCCAAATGCAGAAAGGTACATATGTCCTTTGCAAGCTGTGGGTTGGCTCGACCACTAAAAATCTTCAGCTCGCGCATTGGTAATTCATTTCTCGCATCTTAGATTCGACCATAGCGAGTTCATCAATCGTATTGATGCTAAGCGATTCGCACGGTTTCAAAACAGGGCGTGCATCCACTTTCCTGCCGTTGTTTAGTAGCAGTTCCGGACAGTCCGTCAAATAGTACTCGGACTGGGAATTGTTGTTCTTCAAATTATCCAGCGCCCACAGCAAGCTTTTTCGATTGAAAAGATAGGTGCTCATGTTGACTTCGTTGATCTGCCGTTGCTCCAGTGATGCATCTTTGTGCTCGACAATACGGACAAAAGCATTCTGGGCATTCCGAACGATACGCCCAAGTCCCGATGGATTTTCTTTGATAAGTGTGCCAAGCAAACAATCAAAGCCGCCGATTTCAAATTCTTCGACAAGCTCACGCACCGAACTGGCTTGGATCATCGGTGAATCACCGGCGACAATTAGAACAGGGTTGTCCCCTTTTTCCAGTTGAGGCTTGCATGTTTGAACGGCATGGCCTGTTCCCAACAGTTCGGTTTGGACGGCGAAATCAACACCCCGGCCCGACAACTCGTGGCGCACTAGCTCAGCTCGATACCCCACGACGACGACAATTTGCCGAATTCCCGCCGTTTGCAGAGCGTCCAAGACCCAATGGATCATTGCTCTTCCCAGAACCGGGAATAGGACTTTAGGGAGTTCGCTTTTCATGCGAGTCCCCTTGCCCGCTGCCAGGACGACA
>JBBRGW010000139.1:0-9240 GCA_038223525.1 Pirellulales bacterium | reverse complement strand
TTCCCTTCCGCCACCCTGAACGTGGTTCCCATTCAACAAGCTGTCATCATCTCAGGAACGGTCACAGCCGACGAGCATGTTGAACAAGCTGTCACGATTGCGGAACAATACTATGGAACTGTGATCAATCGCATCGAAGTCATCGGTGTCCATACGATCATGCTGCAGACGCAGGTGATGGAAGTGTCTCGAACGAAGTTGCAGCAACTCGGAATCGACTGGTCTCTAGGCTTCGGCAACGACTTCGTCACTCAATCCGCTAGCGGTCTTTTAGGCACAGGCATAACCCCAACTGCGATGACTGGCGGCACCGAGAATATGAAGTTCGGTATCGTGGACAATGGAAATGCGTTCTTCGGATTGCTCAAGATGCTGCGGCAGAAGAATCTTGCCAAAGTGATGGCAGATCCGACAGTAGTCGCGATCGATGGACGACCTGCCAGCTTTAACTCGGGGGGTGAGTTTACTATCTTGGTACCGGCTGGATTGGGTCAAGTCGGCGTGGAATTCAGAGAGTTCGGGACACGCCTTGACTTCGTCGCCAAGGTTCGCGGCGATAGTCGGATATGGCTGGAAGTGCGACCGACAATTAGTGAAATAGACCCAGGTAGAAGCGTCGTCATCGCCGGCACAAGTATACCTGGCATCCGAAGTCGGTTTGTAGATACTGCGGTAGAGCTGCGAGCGGGCCAAACACTTGCTTTGGCAGGATTGCTTCAAATTAGGACCGAATCGGAATCGATCGGATTGCCTGTACTAGCCGATGTTCCCTACCTCGGAGCACTCTTCCGCTCGAACCGCGAAGTGCAGAACGAAGTGGAATTGTTGATCATGGTGACTCCTAACTTTGCGGGTGCGATGGATGCCCATGAAGTTCCAGCGGGTGGCCCAGGGTTCAATAGCAATAGTCCGCTTGAGCACGAAGTTTACGGCAAAGGCTATATCGAAGTTCCGCCAGGCTGTGCTCCGAACGGCAATAGCCAAAACGGCAACTGCCCGCCGAACGAAGGGCCGCAAATTCTCTACAACAATGCCTACAACCCATCGGGGACTGCAAACGGGAATGGGACGGCAAATCGCACACAAGGTTTGCCCGCCCGAACAGCGAATTCAAAACCACAAGGCAGTGGACCACAAATGACTGGCCAGCAGCCTGCAGGCCCGCAGGGGGTTGGGCCGATGGGAACGGCTTCGCGCATGAACCCTGTTCGTCGCTAGCCGCTAGAAACCCAATGTCGCTCTGCTGCTGTTTTCGTCCGGAATCACAAACTCATTCGTAGCGCCGAAATTCGCTGTCTCGCACGATGGATTCCACAAAAAGCAGCAAACAAGCTTTGCACCGATTCTCTTAGATTGAATTGAACCCAAATGAGCAATGTACTTCGAACAGCCATCGTTGACCCAAACGATCAGTCCCGCGATAGCCTGAAAGCGATGCTGCTTGGGATGGACATTGTTTGGCTTGATGCGGAATGCTCACGCTATGAGTTCTTTTCGGACGTGGTCGAGCAGTCCAAACCCGATGCAGCGGTGATCTCATTGGATGGAGGACCGGATCGGGCATTAGTTCTGATGGAGAAGCTCCGAACCAGTTCGCCCGATTGCGTTCTCATTGCGGTTTCCAAAAGCACCGATGGCCAGCTGATCCTAAAGTCGATTCGAGCCGGCGCCAAGGAGTTCTTGCCTTTGCCAATCGATGTTCAGGAGTTGCATGTTGCGCTCGAACGCGTACTGCAATCCAAATACGGTAGCGGTTCGGATGGGCGAGCTCGTGGTTGCCGGATGATTGCCGTTGCGGGGGCCACCGGAGGCGTCGGATGTACTTCCATCGCAGTCAACATTGGATGCAATCTTGCAAAGCGGCCGGAAAATTCGGTCGCTCTAGTCGATTTAGATTTGGCGCTTGGTGATGCCGACGTTTTCTTGGACTCGATTCCAGACTACAGCCTCGTCGACGTCACCGAAAATGTTGCACGATTGGACTTCCACTTGCTTCGCAAATCATTGACGAAGCACTCCTCAGGTTTGTATCTCTTGCCTAGGCCAGTTCAGTTACAGGATTTGGATCTTATCACCCCCGACAGTTGGCGAAAAGTATGCGGCCTCCTGAGGGCATCGTTCTCGCACATTGTGATCGACATCTCAAAGTCCTATTCGCAAGTCGATTTGACGGCGATGGAGATGTCGAACGAGATTGTATTGATCGTTCAATTGGACCTGCCATGCTTGCGAAACATGGTTCGGCTGCTGATGAGTCTGCAACAGATCGAGAATATTCGCGATAAAGTAAAAGTAGTTGTCAACCGAGTCGGCTTGGAGAGCGGGCAAATCAGTCTCAAGAAAGCTCGGGAAACGATTGGAAGAGAAGTCTTTTTCCAAATACCAAACGACTATCGAACCATGGTCGAAATGCGAAACAATGGACAACCATTGATTGAGCAGGCTCCCAAAGCGGCCATAACACTTGCGGTGCAACATTTGACGGACTTGCTTGCGGGCGCTGAAGTCGTCAATACTGAAGACGCGGCCAAGACTTCACTAGACAAGTCGTCGACCAGTACCTGGAAGAACTTTTGGCCCGGCAAAGCCATTGCGAAAGCGATTAATAAGTAGGAATGGCGGGGACCCGGTAGTTGGTTTCCCGTTTCGTAGTGGACGAGACTACGAGTCCCGCAGTTCAGAACTCTTAGCCTCGTCTACTACGGTCTCTAACCCATTCCGCCTGATGGATTTTTCCTTGGTTACTTGTGCGTCGTTGCTTAGGAATCACGGCGGGAACCGCCGTGCCGTTTTTTCCGAAGTGTACCGATTTAGGTCAATTGCTTGGACTTCCTTTTTCGATCGGTGGCTTTCGCAGTCGCATTCTCGCTCAACTTCGAGATACGTAACTGGCGTCCAACGACCCAAGCCCGGCCAAGTACCTTGAAGACCTCTTTCGGCATGCCGGCTGGCAAGTCGACTGTGCTATACTCATCGAAGATTGCGATTTGCCCGATGTTGGCAGATTCGAGGCCCGCTTCGTTGGCGATTGCACCGACCAAGTTGCCTGGACGAACACCGTGCGCTCTGCCCACTTCGACGCGGAAGCGTTCCATTTCATTGGATTGAACACTACCTGCCGCCATGTTCGGTCGAGCAGGTCGACTGCGATCGCGTCCTGTCGGTTCACGATCAAAATTCTCGCGAGGTGCTCGGCTATCGCGTTGCCCACGTCCATCTCGCGATTCGCTGCGGCCGTTGTCGTCTGCGAAGACGTCTCTTCGTCGAGTTCCCTTATTGGAATCTTCGGTCAAGAATGGCTTATCTCCTTGAATGATCATTGCCAGCGCAGTTGCAACCCGAGCGGCCGGTATGGAGCTCTCTGTCATGCATTCGTCGATCAATTTTTCGAACATGGTGAACTGAGTATTCGGTACAGAATTCTCCGCACATGCCTTAACGATTTGGTTCTTAAAGCGGTTGACTCGCATTTCATTGATTTCTTTGGCCGTAGGAACTGCCATCGGTTCGATCATTTGGCCAGCAGCGCGATCTATTTCCCGTAAAAAGCCTCGCTGTCGGGGAGCGATGAACACGATCGCTTCGCCGCTGCGTCCGGCTCGACCTGTGCGTCCAATTCGGTGGACATAGGCTTCGGCGTCCACCGGCAAGTCATAATTGATGACGTGCGTGACGCGCTGGACATCCAATCCGCGAGCTGCTACGTCAGTAGCAACCAAGATATTGAACGAGCCTTGCTTGAGCTGCTCGACGGTGCGTTCGCGCTGGGCTTGTGCGATATCTCCATTCAATGCGACTGCTGTGTGCCCCATCGCAATCAAGTTATCGGCCAATTCGACCGTCGCAAGCTTAGTCTTCACGAAGATGATCATTCCCTCGTGGTCTGCCGCTTCGAGTATTCGAAGCAAGGCCTCGAACTTGTGGCTGTGTTCAACCAAAACAAAACGCTGACGAATCGTTTCGGCTGTCTTTTGTTGGGATTGGATGGAGATAACGTGAGGGTTCTTAAGGTGCTGATCAGCGATCTCACGAATCACCGAAGGCATCGTTGCAGAGAACAAAGCAATCTGGCGATGCTCGGGCGTTTGTTCGACGATCCACTTAACGTCGTCGACGAAACCCATCCGCAACATCTCGTCCGCTTCGTCGAGCACCAAGCATTGCAACGTATCGACCCTCAGTCGGTTCTCGCGCATGTGGTCCATGACGCGACCCGGTGTGCCGACAACGATATGAACGCCGCGTTGAAGCGCATGAATCTGAGTCGAGTATGCTTGGCCGCCATAAATCGGTGCAACCCGCAAGCCACGCATATGCTGGCCGTAACGCTGAAACGATTCGGAGACCTGAATGGCCAATTCGCGGGTTGGGGCCAATACCAATACTTGAGTGGAAGGGTTCTTGACATCGATCCGGCTCAGGAGTGGCAACGCAAACGCAGCTGTCTTTCCGGTTCCCGTCTGGGCTTGCCCAAGGACATCGCGTCCCTCCAGCATGGCTGGAATCGTGGCCGATTGGATGGCTGTTGGGAATTCGTAACCGCTGGAGAGCAACGCACTGCAAATTTCCGCTGGTAGCTTCAGATCGGAGAACTTGATCCGAGTATCTACTTCGATTTCCACTTCGTTTTCGTCGGTCACCTTGTTCGCATCAACGCCATCGTTTTCATCTGCTATGTCGTCGGATGTCACTTCTACAAGAACCTTCTCAACCGCAACCTGAACAGCAAGAGGCCTGTCGGCATGAGGCCTGTCGGCATGAGGTTGGGCGGCTTGTGGTTGGGCAGCTTGAGGTTGGCCGGCTTGTGGTTGGGCGGCTTGTGGTTGGGCGGCTTGAGGTTGGGCAGCTTGAGGTTGGGCAGCTTGTGTGCTAATTGCTAATGCCTTGGCAACTCTGGCCCGCTCTGCTTTCTCGGCTTTACGCTTTGCTTTTGCCTCTTGGGAGGCCTTCTCGTCTCGCGGGGGTTTGTTTTCCCGCAAGGCTTCGATATCCGACAAGTCCCGAGAATCTTGAATATTGAGCGAGTCGATCAAATGCGAAGCTTCTGCTAGATCGGATTCATGAATTTCGGTTTGATGCGCAGAAATAGCCTTAGCGGGCTCGATTGAGCTCATATTTTCCTCTTCAAGATACAAAGTTTCGAATACCAAATTCCATTGCGTGCACCCAACTCAGGGGTGCAATAACTCGGGAAAGTCTGGCTCGATTCAACCTTTGTCATGAAGCCGATGAAGGCCTGCGGAGAGAGTTGAGAGTAAGAACCCTGCTTTCCAAGCTGGTGTCTGATAAGATACTAACGAAAACACTGAATTTCAGAAGGGGCAAAATAAAAAGAATCGTCGTTGCATTCGATTTCAAAATTTAGAAAAGAGATTGCAAAGCGATGCAATTTGCTTGATTTGAGCCTCGCGGTTGATAGATAATCAGAAGATGATTCTGGATGCGCAAACAATAAGGGTGGCGATGTCTCTTTTGGCTGCTTTTAAGGTTGCTTTGGATTTAATAGGAGCAAGTCGGATGAAAAAGCGAAATGACCGAGCGGTTGGTTTCCATTCGACCGATTTGGAATCGGCAATCAAGTCCGATTCGCCAGGAAAAAAAAGCTGTGATCAATACGGAAATACGAAAAAGCTGGAAAGTACGGTGAGTTGGATTGGGAAAGATAGCGAGTCGCAATCGATCAAGTATTTGGAAGAATGCAATACGCATCACAACGGAGAATGACAGACCCATCCTCTCGCGGTTGATGGGGGTAGAAACCGAGTACGCGATCCGTTGTCAGCAAAAAGCTTCGTCAGAGGGTGCCGTCCTCGACTTCGAGCGGTTAACACAGAGGCTTGGAACTGAAACGTCCGTTGCGTCGAGCTTTCGCAATCCCTATCGGATCTTTCTTGCCAATGGCGGCTGCATATCGCTCGAAACGGGTGCGTCTACGTCCCTGAAGAATGCGATGCTGGAGTCCGCGACGCCAGAGTGCCAAAGCCCTCGTGAGCTTCTGTGTTACCAAATCGCGATGGAAAAACTTCTGTCTGAAATCGTTAGCGAAACCTTTGCCGATCAAGACGCACACCTACTTAAGGGGAGTGCTGATGCACACGGCCATACCTATGGCCAGCATGAATCTTACGAAATGCGAATTGCAAACGGAGCATCTCTCGCAGGTTGGCGGATAGGCCTGCTATGCATGTTGCCGATCGTCGCGGGGTATCGCGTAACTGCGGCCATCTGGTTTTTGATGATTTGGGCAATGAGTCGACTTGTGAGTTTCGCGACCCACGCCATCCGACGTCTGTGGCCCAGCAAGCCCTCGGAAACACCTACTAGAAAAAGTGCAAAACCCTCGAAGACGTTTCGCTTAAATCTACTAGATTTGCGATGGGTTTCCTTGTGTGCAATAGGTCTTCGTCTGCTGCACTGGCCTTTGGCGTTCGCGTTGTGGTTGAACATCGTCTGCTTTGCATTAAGACCACAGCGAAAACATCTTTCTGCCTTCTTGGTATCGCGTTGCATCGTCGATGGTGCGGGCTATCTCGATAAGGAAAATCGATTTTGGGTAAGTGCTCGCGCTTCTACGATTAATGCCGTTGTTGGATTTGGCAGTTATGGTCGATCCTGTCCGTTATTGCGGTGCGATTCTTGGTTGCGGGGACTTTGCGTGGGACCTTGGTGGTCCTTTCGTAACTATTTCAAGTTGTTTCGTGCAACACAGCGCGTAGAGATAGCGATCGGCGATTCAGGTATGTGCGAACAATCGCAGTACGTGAGATTGGGCGCTACCGCATTGGTTCTCGATTTGATTGAAAAGACTGTCCCTAAGGTCCCTCGATTAAAAAATCCCGTCGTCGCCATCGGGCGATTCGCCAGAGATTGGATGCTTCTGGCAAGTGTTGCCGATCGCGCCAAGAGGCAATGGACATCGCTCGAGATTCAGCACAGCTATGCCGCTGCCGTTCGACAAATGCTCCAGTCAAAACCGAACATCCCCATCGAAGCATGGAAGATTCTGGACCATTGGCAATCGACCTTAAATCAACTGCACCCTACCGATGACGAAGCCAATTTGCCACGCACGATGCTTGGCCGAATCGACTGGCTAAGTAAACTCTGGCTCCTGCATCAAACCCATGCGGATGCGACGTGGCAGGCAAGAAAGAAGATCGATCTTCGATACCATGAATTGTCCAGCGGCGGTTACCACCGTCGTCTCAGTGAAACCCTCGAGCTTGCTCCGATCCTCGACCCATTCGATGTTTCGCGGTGCAGAAGGAATCCGCCTCGAAACTCGCCCGCAACCCGTCGCGGGTATTTGATCCGCGAATTCTCGTCGCCGGAGTGCGAACTTCATGTCGATTGGACTCACGGCGAATTCATTTTCGAGGGCGAAAAGCGCAGTGTCGAATTTTAGTCGCGTTTAAACCAATCCAGATAATCGTGTTAAGTATTGTGACCATCAACTCTTCGGGCAGGGCCGGCAAAATGCTCGGACTTTGCTAAAGCATCCAGGCCGCGTTGGTCGAACAGGACGATTGCAACTCGTTCGCCCCAACTCTTGATGCACATGGATGTGCTGAACCCCTAAACATCCAATGCTTTCAAATTTTCTTCAAAAGCCTATCGGTATCGTTACAATCCTCGGGGCAGCAGTCGGTGGTCCCTATGCCGCATTCGAGACCGAGGTAGGCGCCCAATTGCGTCAATCGTTGATGGGGCGTTTGGCCCAATCCGGTGCGATGCCCAACAGTGATGTTCCATACGGAGCCTACAATGGCGCCGCCTCGGATCCGTTTTCGCTGACTCCCACGAACTCCCCACCCAGCACTCCTCTAAGCAACACCCTGCCGCCTGGTATGCAAGCGTCGTCCTGGGGCCAATCGGAACTAGGCACCCGCAATAGTTCTTACGCAGCCAATGGCGCACCATCTGGAAACACAACGGTCCAACCAAATGGTCAAGTCGTCTCGACAGTCTATGGTCCAGTGACGGTGCAACCTCTCGGCCCAACAGGCTCTGTGGTTCCAACAGGCTCTATGGGGCCAACAGGCTCTATGGTCCCAACAGGCTCTATGGTCCCAACAGGCTCTATGGTTCAGACGGGACCATGGGTACATCCATCGCAGCAGTCTTTGTCGCAGCCAATGAACGGCCAAACAGCAATGCTTCCCAGTCCTCCGATTGAATCACGGTCAGGCCCTGCGTATGCAGTTCCAGGCAGAACCGATCAACTTTGGGACTATGCGCTTGGAACACCCACTCTCGGACAGATCCAACAGCAATCTAACCTTGCAATCGGGGGAGGCGCCGTTAACGATTTGCGAGAGGTGCTTCGTTTTGACATCGTCCCAGGATGGCTTCCTCAACGCTTTGCGCGAGTATCGACGGTTACCTCCAATGTGCAAATGGATGGGCTACGTGTAGCACTAATTACGGGTACTCAGTCCAAAGACATCGCCGGATCCTTAACCTACTTCTTCGACGCGAGTCACGCGCTTAAGAGAATCAGCTTGCATGGTCTCACAGGCGATCCGACGAATTTGGCAAACTTGATGGTTCAGTTCTATCAACTGAAGCCAGAACAAAGCCTTGGCGGCCAGCTCTTTACGACGCGATGGAATAATCGAATCACCAGCGTCATGCATGTTGCTCCTGCCCCGATCATTTACGCCGGCGCGGATCATTCCAAATACACTATCTTTCTCGAACTCAACCAGCCTGACAATCAATATGGTCTGAGCGACGAAGCCAGTGAGATCCTGCGAACGGCACAAGCAACTCAAAGATGGTAATGTGGCATTCTTGTTTTCATGCAGCAACAACGCATACAACTAGGCCGTCTTAGTTGAGCGACGCTCTGCGTCGTATTGGCCACTACGCGGATAGGCATTGATTTTGTTCGCGAGGTGCAAAACATTGTCGCCTTTTGCACCGCAAAAGATGCGTTGGTGAGGCGTACTTTCGCGGAGCGAAAGGCGACGATCATTAAATCACAACGCTAAGAGCGTCGTTCAACGATTCAGTTGGACAACAATTCAAAAGCCCCATGCGAACGGGTCGTTTGTATTGATAATCACTTGGACATCGGCATTCACGAAAGCTCGTCCCGTTATCTTGGGTGACACACTCCCAAACTCTCGATCGATCCAACGATACGATGCCTGAAACCTGCTTCCGATAATACTCTCTTGAACCCAAGTTTCCCCTTCGGCCAGTTTCTGATCCGCCGCCAAACATGCGAGCTTGGCA
>JBBRGW010000138.1:0-9254 GCA_038223525.1 Pirellulales bacterium | reverse complement strand
GTCGGACGCGTCTCCGCGCTCGGTGGTTTCGGCACTATTTACTATACTTTCATTTGCCGAATTTGTCTCACCCTGACTGGATTCCACCGTCTCAACTGGCTTACCGATCGCCTTTTCTACGGCCGGTTCGTCACGATCCTTCTTCATAAACTGAAGGAGGTCTGAAAAGGAACGAAGAGGTTCCTTGCCGTTTTGCATGGCATCAGTGATCGGGGTAACCGGTTTTGGAGGCTCGACTCGCGTTGGTCGACGTGTTCCTTGGTCTTCGTTGCGGTTGTTTCGCGATCGATCTCGATTGTTGTCTCGTCCGCCAGTGGGGCGTCCGCCGCGGTTCGCTCCGCCTCTGTTGTCTCCGCTGCCTCTGTTGTCTCCGCTGCCTCTGTTGTCGCCACCGGCTCTGTTATCCCCACCGCCGCGGTTGTCGCCAGGAGCGCGACCGCGATCACCGCCAGCTGGCATTGGGCTGCGGTTTTCGGGTGCGGGTGCACGGCGTTGGTTGCGGGGATTGTGATTGTCTCTTCCGGAATCGTCCCGTGACTGGTTGTCTAGTCCTTGTTGCTGCGAATCGTTTCGACGCGATGGGGTTCCTGGCGGTATCGCGGTCAAAGAGACTCGTTTTTTCTTTTCGTCTACATTTAAAACCCAAACAGGAACCAGATCCCCGACTTGAACAAACTGATGTGGGTCTTCGATAAAATCGGGGGCCAAGCGGCTTATATGAATCAAGCCGCTGCATTCGGGGCCAAGATCCACAAAGACGCCGAAATCCGCTACGCCGATCACCAAGGCTTGAAGCATAGTGCCGCCCTGCAAACCATCGAGCTTGGGAACTTTGCTAAGCAATGGGAGCGGATACTGAAAGTCACGACTATCGGTGAATGCAAACTGCAAGCAATTAGCAACTCGCTTCATTTTTTCCCGACCCACTTGCCAGCTCCGAGCCAAGCGTTCGACATCGATCGCAAGAGTTGGTCGTTCCATCGGTCCTATTGGGATCGGAGGCATTGGAACATTGATTCGAGGCGGTTGCTTTTCTTCAGACGCGACATTCTCTTGCGCTGCGTCCACGTTCTCATCGGTAGCCACTACCTCGGAGGCGGTGGAAGCTTCGACGGCGCTATCTCCGTTCGAAATTTCATTAGTTTCGGAATCGGTAGGAGGCGACATATCGACTTCGGTATCAGATGCGGCTTCGTTCATAGCCGACTCGTCGTCCGAGGGTTCCGTAGGATTTATCGATTCGCCAAAGGGACGTTCCACTTCTTGTTTGGCATGCTCGACGATTGCTGCAGCCGTCGCCACGGCGAGTTCGGCGTAATTGGGCTTCACCCAGTTTTCGGGGCAATTGGAGGGGAGTGTCAAGCTAGCATGTTCTACTAAGCGCTGTGCCAAACGGTAATCGTCAGGGTGAATCGTTGTGCCATCGAGTGGTTCTGTGCTGCCATAGACTTTGAGGAAACCAATGGCTTGTCGAGCTTGCATTTCCGTTAGATGCTCGCGAAGCACCATCATCAAAGTTTCTCGGTCTGTTACTTTTTCGTCGTGGCAAGCCTTGACCACTGCCTTTGCGGCATCGGTTGACATCCCGGGAATTCGTTTGAGAACATCGACGTCTGCATGGAAAACATCCACCCCTGCTTGAGTGATCGCGGTCGACACTGCGTCTTGCAATGCCGCTTCCAATTCGCGTTGTGGCAACTCACGCTGATAGGACCCCAATCGCAAACGAACAGGGTCTACTTTGAGGATCTGTTTCAAAGGGTCTTGCAATCTCAGAGCTAGCCAAACTGCTGCACGATGTCGTCGCGAAATGTTTGGGAGTTCGACCAAGCATCCGCGAGACATGCAATAAGCGTCTGCTCCCGCACGATCGACCATTGTCCAGTACAACGACCCATCCGAAGACTGTCTAAGCAGTTCGGAAACCGTATGGATGAGATAACGTCGCGCTGGTCCATTGGAAATCGCGAGCAACGTAACCTTGTGCTCGTGGATCCACTGTCCGAGTGAGACCACGTTTTGGGCAACCACATCGGCGCGGTTGCTATTGCAAGGGATTTCGTTGGTAAAAACGACTTTTCCATCCGCATCGACGATGGCAACGGCGGCCATTTTTGGCCCGATCGAGTCGATAATGAGAATTCGATGTCCGTGTACAGGGCGTTGCAAGAGGGACGATTGCAAATGCACCACGGCGGCTTCGGTGAGATCCGTATGCGCGTCTTCCTCAAGAATGCTCAAAACGTCTTGATGCAACCGCGGCAAAATCTGATTTCGCAGACCGTCCTCAGCGACCTCCAGCAGCCAATGGTGCATTGGATGTCTGCCTGGGCAAAGCGATTCGCGGCAGACCTGTACCAGCGGACGTTCCTCGTAGTGGAACTGCAAAGCCACGATCTGAGAACGCTGACCGCGGGAAAGCATTAGAATCTGATAGGGAGTTAAAGCCGTCAGCGGCTTTTTGAGTCTGGCATAGGATTCCAGAATGCTTCGCAACCACTTGCGGCGGCGTTGACGCGGTGACAATTGTTTGTCTGAAAGGGTTTTGGTCTTGAGCCCTTTGGTTTGTTTACGCCCTTGGTGAAATTCGGCAATCAGGGGCGCAACGCTATCGGGCGAAGTCGATTTGGTTTCTTGAGCGGTGTTTTCGGAGCCTGTACTTTCAGAAACAGGAGCGATTTCGGTGATCGAAGTGGTTGGTTGTGTTTCGGCTGTAACAGCATCGACAGCTGTGGCCGTTTCGCTGGGTACGATTACCGCATCGTTGCCGCCAGAAGTATCTTCGAGCACCTCTTGAACGGACTGCATGACCGTGTCGGTCGCATTAACGGCGTCATTTGCTGGACTGATTACTTCAGCCACCGTCGTCGCAGCGTTTGGTACATTCGGATTTGCTTCTGCTCGATCGAGTTGTTTCTCGGCGTCGCTACCTTTAGGCGGGTCAGGCAAGACTTTGACCGAAACGCTGGCCCTGCGAAGGAGCGTTCGTTGCAGCTCCTGCATGAGACGCACATCTTCGCTTAGCAAAAAAACCATCCATCGTTTGGTTTGTTCTAAAACATCTGCCGCTTGTTCGAGTGGCACGCCCGAAACCTCGGCCACCCACGGTAGCAGGTCTTTAGGCGCTTCGCCCTGCATGGTTAGGATTGCTTGACCGACCGTCTCTACCTGGGGGCATTTTTCAGAAATAGTTCGCGAGTTTTTTCTAGCTCGGAGATGGCGGGTTACGGTGTCCACCTGAGAAATCGTGTTGGCTTGAGAGACCACCGAAGCGACTGTTTCATTCCATTGCTGTTCGCGATCAAGTGTCTGCTGCACTTTTTCTTTGTGCGCTTTCAAGGACTCGGAGTAGTTCAGCGCCCGACGCAAGATCGAAAGTGTTTGCTCGTCGATATTGCCAAGCTCGTCAGGCCGGTAGTTTGCAAGGTAGTTCGGTTCGTAGCCTTGATTGAGCAACTCGATAGGGAATTTGAGTTGGTCTTCAGGAAGGCGCATATAACGCGCGATCGCTTGTAGGTCTTTCATAAGTCAAACCGGTTCATTCTACGAATCACGTTGGTTCTAAACGCATGACGGAGTCATCCTGTTTAGAGGCCGAAATCGAAGTTTGAAGTCCTTCACGTAAATGGGTGTCGTTATGCACATTGGTGCAAAGTGGTGCATGCAAGCAAACTAAGACTGGGAATCTAGGGGAGACACCCTCAATTGTCAAGCTTTCCATTGATTTCCCATTGCTCCAAGGGGTTCGAAAGCAAGAAATAGGCCGGTTTCGCAGCGAAGCCCCACCAATTTTAGAAAAATTGGTGAATACGCTCAAGCGTTAAAGTCTTCCTAGTCGATCCAAAGCAACACAGATCGGATTCGATCAAGTTGCCTTCATTCCTCCTAATTAGAGTCTTATGCCTATGAACAAGCCAGTTTTTCGGGTTGTTGGTTTGGATCAAGCCACGTGCGGCGAGCAGTACAGTGGCGCAGAAACTACTACGCAGCCCAACACGGCGACAATGCTTCCTGCGCAGTACTCCGTCATGATGCGATCGGAGTTGGCAACCGTGCGGGTTAGGTTAGGGGATGTACTACCAGTCTTGCAAGCCTCTTCGTCAGCGAGATTGGCTTGGGTTCAAGACTTCAAAGATGATCCTGTGGTGATCACCAAGGACCTCTACGACGTGCTAATAACGTATCAGCGAATGAAGAATGCAGCGTAGTCCCATCGGTGAAATGAGAAAACCGTAGGATGGGACCAATGTCCCGTCCGTTTCTTGGCGGGGACAATATTCCCAAACTAGAGTTGAATCTGAGGGAAAACAGCCATCGCCTACGAGAGCATAATCTCGTTTTCAAGTTCTATTTCCGAATGGATCGGTTCTGAGGCGGGATATATCCCGCCCAGGACCATCAATCCGATACTCGACATGTGCATGAGCCAACAACCCTCATTGGCGATAATAGTTCGAAGGGCGGCCCAAGCGACCAGCAACATTGCAGCGAAGTAAACCCGTTCGCTCGACCTCTGTAGATGCAGGTTGTCCGAGCATTTGGCGATCCAGAGTCCGGAAATAGCGATGCATGGGACAGCCCATGGCAAAAGGAAACCGAGAGATTCAAACCAATACGGCATATAAGGCATAGCTTGGGTGCTTCCTTGCTCCCGAGTTAAATGTGGCTAACGCGGAATCGTTCCGATTTAGCGTCTGCAATAATGAATACTTTTCAAAAAAGATTCAAGATCGATCTGACTTTAAAACCGGTTGGCTACAATATTGCCGAATTCGAAACCAAATCGTTGGGTTGACTCGTTTAGATTTTGAGCTTGAGGAGCGTTGCCGTGTTCCGTTTGGAAGTTATTGACTACATCGATCAATCCAACCAATCGTTGGTTGCTCGAGTTCCTGAAGCCGGAACAGCCGCGATCCAGTTTGGTGCTCAGCTAATCGTTCAGCAGTCTCAGGAGGCTATCTTCTTTCGAGATGGTCGAGCGATGGACTGCTTTGGGCCGGGCCGAACTACTCTTACCACCGCAAACCTCCCAATCATCGGCCGCATCTTAACCGCCCCGTTCGAGAAGTCGCCGTTTCAAGCATGTGTCTATTTCATTGGCAAGCAAACTTTCATCGATCAACGCTGGGGAACTCGCAATCCGATCACTCTACGCGACCCTCTGTTTGGCGTAGTGCGTATGCGTGGGTACGGCAAATTCGCGTATCGCGTCGCAGACGCCGTGCTTTTGCTGAATACCTTGGTCGGCACCCAAGGCAAGTTTACAACCGATGAGATCGTCAATTACCTGCGAGACGTGATTGTTGCAGGATTGACCGACTTATTAGCGACCTCCGGAATCGGCTTGCTAGATATGGCTGCACGAATGGACGACATCAGCGCCGCTGCCCGGGTAAAGCTCGGGGATCAGTTTTCCAAGTATGGATTGGAACTGACAGAATTCTTTATAAGCAATATTTCACCACCGGACGAAGTGCAAAAGGCCATCGATGCAAAATCCAGCATGATGGTTCTGGGTGATTTGCGGTCCTATACCATGTACGCGACAGGGAACGCAATCCAAGCCGCAGGAAACGCCCCTGGGGGTGGTTCACCACTCGGCTTCGGGCTTGGGATGATGTTGCCGCAGATTCTTCAGCAGCAACAAGCTGGACAATCTCCCGCCGTCAATCAATCTCCCGCCGTCAATCAAGCTCCCCCGAATTTGGCTCCAGCAGCGCCACAGCATCTGGACTTTTCGGCTGCCAAGCCTGCGACTGCGGAGGATTTGCTAACTCAATTGGAAATCATCGCCAAGCAGTTCGCTTGGAAATTTGAGGAAACGGACAAGAATATCTACTCCGCCGTAGTTCCAATTGCAACTTCGAGAAGGCAAAAAGTTTACCTCGAATTGGATCGCAAGGACAACGATGGTAATCGGGTATTGGGGATCTGGAGTACTTGTGGGGCAATCAACCCGTCAGCCGCCATGACCGTCCTTCGCAACAACGATTCGGTAGTTCACGGCGCGTTCGCGATCCGGCGCATTCAAGATGCGGATGTTCTCGTGCTCCGATCCAATCTCTTAGCCGATCTAACCGACGCTGGCGAAATGGCCAAAATCATTGCGGCTATTGCGTGGCAAGCGGATCAAGTGGAGCAACAGTTGTCTGGATCTGCGGACCAATACTAAGCGGTCGCATTGGCCGGCTTTATTGCTCCCTTCTGCCAAACAAAGCATCGTTGCACGACGCTCCGCGTCGTGATGAAAGCAACGCAAAGCGTCATAAAACACGACACAGCCGACAAAAATAGCAGGCACTCTCCGCCGTGCCGTTAAGAGTCAAGCTTTTGCCAGGTTTCTCGGTGGACGGCACATGGAATGTGCCTACTACTTTGATTTTTGTCGGCTGTGTCAAATCTAAGATCTTACTTGTTCGCTTGGAGCTGCTCGATTCGCTCTTTGAGCTTAGCTACCGCTTCTTTGTTTTCAGGCAACGGCTTGTCCGTGAATGCGGTTAGCAATCCGTCCCAAACCACGTTTAGCTCAGCCTGCATGTCACCCGTGTTCGCTGTGATCGCAATGACTGCGTCCAAATCGGGCAAGACGATACAAAACTGACCGTCTTTGCCATCGCCGCGAAATGCATTGTGACGGCACCTCCAAAACTGAAAACCATAACCTTGGTCCCAATCTTTGGTCGGGTCGCTGCCATTGGATACCTGCTTGCTGGTCGCTTGATCGATCCAAGCCGCAGGCACAATCTGATTACCCTGCCACATCCCTTTTTGAAGATAGAGTTGTCCGAATTTAGCGATGTCTTCCGTTTTCAAATACAAGCCATAGCCACCAATCGATATCCCTTGAGGGTTGGCGTCCCATTTTGGGAAATCAATTCCTAAGGGGCCGAAAAGTTTTGGTTGCAAGTATTCGAGGACCGTTTTGCCTGTCACTTTTTGAACGATGGCGGACTGCATAAATGTCGCGGGCGTGTTGTACTTGAAATGCGTACCCGGCTTGTGAGGAACTGGTTGCGAAAGAAAGGCTTTGGTCCAATTCGACTCGTCCTTCAGCTTGGCTTCCTCTTGGTGCCCCGTAGACATCGTTAGCAAATCACGAACTCGCATGGCCTTGAGATTTGCGGACGGGTCCGTTGGCGCATCTTCTGGGAAAAACTTGAGGACAGGATCGTCGATCGACAATTTGCCTTCCTCGACTGCCAACCCGACAGCGGTGGATGTAAAGCTTTTACTTAGCGACCAAAGGACATGAGCTTTATCTGACGCTTCGGGTTTCCACCACGCTTCTGCGACCACTTTGCCGTGTCTAACCAGCATGAAGCTGTGCATTGAATTGACGTCGCGATTCGCTTTTTCGATGAACTCGAGAAGCTTAACGGAGTTGACTCCCTGCTGTTCGGGCAGGCTACGCGGCAACGATACTTTCGTGGTAGCTTCTTGCGCAAGTCCCGGTATAGCTAGTACAGATAGCCCGAAAAACAGGATAGCTGGAAGTAGTAGCATTCTCATGATTTGCTCTGCGATTATTTTGGGAGATGGCGATTTGGATAGGAAAGTAGCCTTATGTTACTCTAAAAGCTTGATCGAATCGTTTCCGCCCGCCGTCAATAGGCCAGCGTTTCGATAGACGTTCAGCTTGTCTCGCGAATCGGCAATATCTAGATTGCGCATGGTCAATTGTCCGATTCGATCCGTGGGAGTGAATTCACCTTGTCCGCTCTCCATGGTCAACCGTTCTGGTTTGTAGGTTAGGTTCGGGCTTTGCGTGTCCAAGATCGAATAGTCATTCCCGCGTCTCAGTTCGAGAGTCACTTCGCCCGTGATTGCCTTGGCAACCCAATGCTGCAATGCCTCGCGAAGCATTAGCGATTGAGAATCAAACCATCTACCTTCGTAGAGCAGTCTGCCCAAGCGTCGTCCCATTTCGCGATACTGCTCCATCGTCCCTTCGTTGTGAATGCCGGTGATCAACCTTTCGTATGCGATGAAAAGTAATGCCATTCCAGGAGCTTCATAGATGCCGCGGCTCTTGGCTTCGATGATACGGTTTTCGATTTGATCGGACATTCCGAGCCCGTGCCGACCACCGATCGCGTTGGCTTCGAGAACCAAATCGACTTTGGATTCGAAGGACTTTCCATTGAGTGCAACAGGTGAACCCGCTTCGAAGGTGACCGAAACTCTCTCGGCAGGGACCGGGAAGTCGGCTTTCCAAAATGGAACACCCATGATTGGGGCGACTATCTTGATTCCAGAATCCAGCATTTCGAGGTCCTTCGCTTCGTGCGTTGCTCCCCAAATGTTCGAATCGGTCGAATAAGCTTTCTCTTTGCTCATGTGATACGAGAGTCCTGCTTTCTCAAGCAGTTCAGACATTTCTTTGCGGCCGCCCAGTTCGCGGTTGAATTGCTCGTCAAGCCATGGTTTGTAGATCTGTAGACCTGGGTTTGCAAGCAAGCCGTAGCGGTAGAACCGCTCGATGTCGTTCCCTTTGTAGGTACTCCCATCGCCCCAAATGTTCACACCATCTTCCTTCATGGCTTGAACCAGCATCGTTCCGGTTACCGCCCGTCCGATCGGGGTCGTATTGAAGTATGGGACTCCGGCGGTGGTGATGTGGAATGCGCCGCATTGCAGTGCGGCTAGCCCTTCGTGCACTAGCTGCTCGCGGCAGTCGATCAGACGTGCCTTTTCTGCCCCGCAGGCGATTGCGCGTTTTGGGATATCATCGTAGTTGGATTCGTCAGGTTGCCCTAAATTGGCCGTGTAGCAATACGGGATAGCCCCTTTTTGTCGCATCCAATAGATGGCGGCGGTGGTGTCTAACCCCCCTGAAAATGCTATTCCCACATTTTTGCCGACAGGAAGCGACTGCAGTATTTTTGACATGAAGTTAAGCAGCAGGTTTTAATAGTTGAGTGGAGTCGATAGGCCGAACAGGCCCAGAATCAAGAACTGCGTAGTGTAACTCAAACTCCTAAGAATCAAACCACGCTTAACGCGAACGGCAGGGTGAAAGATACCAGTAGGAAGGGACCATCGTCCCGTCCAAATTGCGGATCGGGACATTGGTCCCAATCTACTTTTGGAAGTTTCCAATCTGCCGCTCGCTTAATTCCCAATCGGTAGGGAGCGGTTTTTCATGTTTAACCACAGCGAAACAGGAGGGGTAGGGTCACTCTCTGCAAGTTCGGCAACAGTGACCAACGTTGATTGGGCGGGCCCGAATGGAGTGCGAAAGCATCGATGAGCGA
>JBBRGW010000137.1:0-9266 GCA_038223525.1 Pirellulales bacterium | reverse complement strand
ATCGCCTTCCGCGATGCCAAATCGGCAGATCAAAAATCCGATCAGTGGTGGAATTGGCTAATCGTTGCTTGCATACTCGGCTTGGCTGGTGAAATCATCACCCTTAGATGGTTTTCAGCATGATGCTCGCTTGGTGGAGTTTCGAACCTCGTATCCCGATCACCCTTTGGTGGAGTTTAGTGGTTGTCTGTGCCGCGGCATTGACGGCCTATTGGTTTCGACGCGATCAATCTTTGAGTTCTTGGCGGCGTTCGTTCTTGACCCTCTTGCTCGGACTGAGCGTCGTTGGTCCATTGCTCATCGCGCTCAATCCAACTTGGGTGGAAGAGATTCCGCCGACACCGGGGAAACCATTGGTTTCAATCTATGTAGACCAAACCCTGAGCATGGATATCTCGGATGTGGATGATCGACCTAACCAATCGCGATATCTGTCGGCGATTTTGGCTGCGCAGGAGATCGGTGAAAGCACAGATACCGTCGATGTTCGCAAGAATGCATTCGATTCCGATATTCACCCGTTGGTCATCCCCGAATCGAACGCCAAATCGCCAGACTCGAACGCTTCGCAAACCCAACGAGGGCATCGAAGCGATTTGAGCTCTGTCCTGCGAGAAGGGATCCGCAACAACACCGAATCGGGACAAGCGATCGTGTTGATCAGTGACGGGGCACACAACGTAGGGAACATTGACACCGTCCTCGCGGCCGCCTACGAAGCCAAAGCGTTGGACATACCGATCTACACCGTTACACTTGGAAAAGCGGTCGGAGCCCATAACCTGTCGATCGCAGCGAGAAGCCCTCGTATGATTGCGTTCGCGGACCACCCACTTTCCCTCAAAGTACGCGTGGGCCACTCAGGTCTAGAGGGCGAATCGACGCAGCTCGCTTTGATGCTGGGGAACGAAATTCTTCAGACCAAAACAGTGAGACTCGGCAAAGAACCGACGCAGGAGGTTCGATTCGTCATGGAGAAGCCCCCTTCTCAACGATTGACTCGCTTTCGAATCATGGCGACCCCTGTTGCAGGCGAAGCGACCGACTTGGACAACCAAACGTCCGTGGTCGTTCAACGGTTAGATGAGCCGATCGGTGCGATCCTATTGGAAGGAAAGCCTTATTGGGATAGCAAGTTTCTGGCTGCGAACTTAGGAACGAATCCGACAATGCAGTTGACGAGTTTGATTCGAGTCAGCGACAAACGATTCCTTAGGAAGAAGTATCCAAGACCCGAATTAAAAAAGCCCGATCCAAAAATTGAGATCGCCGACGAGCCGGAAATCGATATCCGCGCCGCGGTCGAGAACGTTGCTACCGATTGGATGATTCTCGATCAATTGGAGTCACCGCTCGAAGAAATGAAAACGTTGGAGCAGTATCGGGTTGTCATCCTCGGTAGAGATGCAGAGGTATTCCTTACCGAGCGAGGGCTGCAAAACCTGAGCGAATGGATCAATACCAAAGGGGGTTGTTTAGTGTGTTCGCGGGGCGAGCCGGTTCGTTTGGGAAATTCCAAACTCAATGCAATGCTCCCAATCCAATGGAGCGAACAAACGGAATCGCGTTTCCGCACCAAGATCAGCCAGTACGGTTTCGACTCAGCTGTTTTTGATGCGTTGACCACCGAGGGGGATCCGTTGTCTCAGTTGCCATCGTTGTCGACCGCAAACCAGCCTACCACCCGTTCCGGATTACCGCAGGTGCTTTTGCAGAGCATCTCCGATGCGACAGGCAAAAACATTCCCGTGGTGACCTACCAACCGGTCGGCAGTGGCCAAACCATTGTGGTCGAGGGGGCCGGCATGTGGCGTTGGGCGTTTCTCGCTCCTCAGTATGCGGACAAAGAAAAGATCTATTCAACGTTGTGGCAGTCTTTGGTGCAGTGGATTGTTTCGCAACAGGATTTGATGCCAGGCCAAAAAGTTGCGATACGGCCAGATCGTGCCGCATTCTTAACCGGCGATAAAGTGACAGCGACGTTGCTTGTTCGCAATCGCGAGGAGTTTTTGGATGAGAATGGAAAGTTGAATCTGGCGGTATTGCTTTTTCGCGATGAGATTTCATTACCAAAGCGAGTAGCCCCGATCCCGACCGACCAACCGGAAATGTTTCGATTGGAACTTGGGGTACTGGATGTGGGTTACTTTACTGCGTCGGTCGTACAAGGTGACAAAGAGTTCGTACTTGCCGATACAGCGATCGAAGTCCGCGACCCATGGTTTGAAAAACTAGAAGCGGACTCTCGCCCCGACCTAATGAAGCGAATCGCGACCATTAGCGGTGGGGAATCTCTGCGACTGGATCAAGTGGGAACGGTTGTCGATCGCTTTGAACAAAAACTCTACGAAAATCGTCCGCCGCAAATCATCCGAACAACCATTTGGGATCGCCCCATCGTGATGCTTGCGATTCTCGGCGCTTGGATCACAAGCTGGATTGTACGCAGACGCAATGGAGCGATCTAAAATGGTTAAGCCGATCGTTGCCGAACACTCCGTAGGGGATGCTGCCAGCATCCGATCCGACGCCAGCAACGTCGGCCACGTTAGTTAGTTAGCTACTTTGTAGAGATGCTCATCGGTTCGCAGATACATGGCTCCATTCGCAAAAGCAGGCGTCGCCAACGTCCGGCCAGGGACTTCGTTCTTGCCAAGTTCGACAAAGCTCTTGCCCAACGCCACCCAAGTGGCTAACCCATTTTCATTGAGGAACAAAATTCGCCCATTGACGTAGACGGGCGATGCGGAAAAATTACCTCCGAGCCGCTCCATCCAATGGCTCTCGCCTGTCTTTGCATCGACGCAAGATGCGATCCCCTTGTCCGAAACAAAATACAATTCATCGCCAACCAACAACATCGACGGCGTGCTCGGAGCGCCTCGCTTGAGTCTCCACACGACATTGGTATCGGTCACATCACCCTTGCCGCCTAGCTTCACGGCCATCAGTTCTGGATTGTCGAAGTCGTGATTGTAGATAACAAGACCATGGCCGATTGTTGGTTGAGGAACTACAGACCAGCCTAGTGCTCGCACTCGCCAAAGTTCGGCCCCAGTTTTCAAATCGTATGCCGCGAAGTGATCCGGTCCTGGGGCCAGCATCTGCGACTGGCCATCTACCATCGTTACCGTTGCAGTCACAAACGAATGGCTGATCTTGGCTTCGATAGAGCGAGGACTTTTCCAAGCGACCTTGCCCGTCGCTGCGTCCACGGCGGCGACAAATGGATTCGAACTGCCATCGCATGCAATGACCAATTTCCCATCATGCAAGATAGGTGATCCACCATTGCCGTGCATCGGCGGATAGTCCAGTTCATTGCAAAGCCACTGCAAGGATCCATCGGCGGCCGAAAGCCTTGCCATGCCTTGAGCGCCAAAGTGAACGAACACTGAGCTGTCGCGCACGATCGGTGTCGGACTTGCATGACTGTTCTTGGCATGGATCTTTGGCACCTTTTCAACCACGCGCACTTCGCGGTCCCAAACTACTTTGCCATTGGTTGCGTTCAAAGCCAATGCTCTGAGTGACAGCCCCTCACCGCTGGGAACGGCCGTCGTCAAAAACACTTTGCCATCGGCAATCGAAGGGGATGACCAACCCAATCCAGCGATCGGAACTTTCCATTGTACGTTCTTGGTATCGGACCATTCCATGGGCGTTACAGCGCCGGTCACATGACCATCTGAATTAGGGCCACGAAACTGGGCCCAATCGCTGGAGTTGTGTTCCGCGGCGAGCAACGTCAGGAGAGAAAAAAAGAGCATGAACATTTAGATGGCCTTGCGTGGGAGCTTTAGGTGAGGGACTGAATTCTAACAAGCAGACAAAACAAAGTAACCCAAACGCGACGCTGCCAAACTGAAATAAATTTTCATTTTCCCGGACTCTTGATTGCTCGGTCGAGAATATTCTTCGTGATCCGTTGAACGCGTGCATCTGGACCGTGGGGTCGGCTCCAATGCGACCAAGGTAAAGTATGCCCCGGCGGCGACGACAGACCTTGCACCCAAAAAATACTAGAGGCGTTGAACACAGTGTTGCCCTTGGGGCCTTCGTATACCGTAGCGTTCCACTGCTGAGGTGTATCGCCGCCAACCCAGGCGGTACCGGCACCGACAACTTCGAGCCCAGGGATATCTGCCGGGTCGCCGTGATACTCCCAACCAATGAGTCCGGGGATCATGTCCCCGTTCTTCATATTGGTTCCGTCAAAGATCCAATGCTTCGCGTTGGTACAGATCCAATCTCCCCCTCCGTTTACTGGTTCGACGTTTCTTGCGCCCATCAATAGACCTTCGTCTGGGCCATGCTCAGGAAAAGGGCCATGGTCCTTAATCCGATCCTTTGCAACTTGACGATCACCACCGTACGGTCCCCCTCGAAACATGATCCGGTTGGGGAGCCCGTCGATGGAAGCTCGCATCGGAGTCACCCAGCAAACACTATTGCCGGACAAGAACATCAAATGCACACCTTCGTCGCGCATCTTTTCAACGCTGCGAAATTGGCGAATATCCCAATATTCATCATGGCCAACACTGATGAAGGCATGCGCCTTGAGTCCGCGATCGGGGGTTGTCATGTCGCTATTACAAACGTAGGAAACATCGTAACCCTGCTGCTCCAACCAATAGGCAAGCGGAAACTCGAGCGGTAAGTACTCGCCCGCGCCAACCGTGAGAGGATCGTTCACGACGCTGTCGTATTGAGATTCCCGACCATAGGGCCGATCGAAGCTCACGTCGGCCCAAGCTCCTTGATTCCCCTTCGGGTGCGTATAGACCGAGTAATGACTGGGCCAACGGTTATAAGCTTGCCAGGTGTTATCGGAAACTTGAAACAAAACATCGCATGCCCGATCGTCCGTCACCACGAAGATCACATAGCTTTGCCAGTATGCTTCCAAATCCGTTTTAGGAATCGTAGTCATTCTCCCAAGATAGACACCGCTGAGCCAGTCATGAGGGATGGTGAGACTATAGGTCGTGCTCCAACGGCATTCGTGCAAGTCTTTTTCACCTGGGGCTGGGGTTGGCTGCGTCGTGGCTTCGATTGGACCAATCGACTTCATCAACCGCGCGCCCGCCCCGCCGTAATAACCTGTTCGGAAAATTTCCAAGTTGAAGTTGCGAGCTGGATTCGCAGAAACCTTGATGTCGATCGTCTCGCCAGCTGGGACGCTTTGACGAGAACAGTAGCCCTCGATCCAAGGTGACCGGTACTTGCTGCCGTCGACGCGAACACGAGTGAGTTGCCAATCGGTTGCGCCGGGCAACGCATTCTCTGCTACGATCAAGTTCGTTTTCGAAGGGGGTTCGGACGCGATTAACGGCTTGTTTGCTGTGACAAGAACTGCGACAATGAAAGCAATCTGGATTCGCATGAACTACTCCGGGGGTCAGGTGATTTTCTTGATTGTACAATCTAAGCACATGTTCACGAGCGTCCCAGCATAATTAGCCGTTCGGGCGTTAGCCACGGTTCTCCCATCAACCTGACATGCGTCGAGAACCGTAGCTAAAGCCGTGCGGCTAATTGCGGTGATCAATCAACAAGTTGTTCCAATGTGCTTAACGAGTACCAAGATGATTAACAGTAAACGTTGCCTTGTTTTTGCCAGTGCATCGGCTTTGCTTTCCGGTTTCTCCATCTGCTGCTGGTCACAAGAACCTGCAAAGAGCGCAAACCCCACAAGCACGGAGTCTTTTGCAAAACAGACGACGACCTCGGATCGGCTACGCTCAACTATTGTGCATCTCTGCGAAACGATCGGTGAGCGCAACTTGCGAAAACCAGCCAAGTTGGCGGAGACTGCGGACTACCTTCACGCGAGGAAAAACTCAACTTAGTCATAAGCCTTGAAACGATGGGCTACTTTACCGATGCTCCGAGTAGCCAAAAATACCCGGCGCTACTGGCTGCCTTTTACCCCAGCACTGGTAATTTCATAGGCCTCGTTTCGGACGTCAAGTCGAGACCCATGTTGCAGGATGTCGAAAAGCGTCTTCGAAAGCAATGCCAAGTCGATGTTCAAATTGCTTCTTTGCCGAGTGACTTGCAAGGAGTCGGATGGTCCGATCATTGGTCGTTTTGGCAAGAGGGATACATGGGGCTGATGGTTACCGATACGGCCCTGTTTCGATACCCTCACTACCACTTGCCAACTGACACCGTGGACAAAATCGAGTTCGTGCGATTCTCCCAAGTGGTAGATGGGCTAGCAAAAACCATTGAGGATTTTGCGAAATAGAAGTTTGCGACTAAATAGTAGTTTGGGACCATTGTCCCGAACGTTCTCACGAACGTATCCACCGACGAGAAAAAGGTCCCGTCCTGTTGGTATCCTGCATTCCTGCATTCCATCAGTCCATTCCAACCTTGACGCAACCGCCTCATCTTTGCTAAACACCCGTGGCTTTGTAGCTGTCGTTGTGCCTCTGGTTGATTGGTTTTGGCCGTCCCGATGAATGGAGTTTGGAAATGAGTATTCGCAAGTACAATTTCGCGATCGCTAGTCTAACCCTTTTGGTTTGCAGCGGTTGGGCGTCGGCACAGTCACCAACGCCGGCCAAGCGACCATCCGAAAAAGCGACAGCGACGGCAACACCCACGCCCGCAAAACGCCCCGATGCGAAAGCTCCTGCGACGGATGCAAACCCGGCTCCGAACTCCACTGCTCCATTGCGCAAGGTAGAACGCAAGGAGTTGACCGAGACTCCGTCGACGCTCGGTGGCGAGGAGTTCCTATTTCGGTACAAGATGGAACCGGGATTGATTATCTCCAGTGAAGTCACGCACTTGGCCAAGACCACAACGAAAATCGATTCGACGGAACAGAACTCGGATTCGAGAACGGTTTCGCAAAAGATATGGGAAGTCATCAAGGTTAAAGATGGTGAAATAACGTTCGAATACAAGATCCTCGAAATCGATATGTCCCAACGTATCGGGGCAGAGACGGAGATCCGATACAACTCGAAAAGCGGCGAAGCGCCTGAGGTTCAGTTCAAGGCGGCGGCCGACTCCGTGGGTCGCGTCATTTCCACAGTGACGATCGACGAGCAAGGGATGATCATCGCGCGTAGCGACGAGAACAATCCACCGAACTTGGGAATGGGTGATATTACCCTTCCTGTGCCGAAGAACCCTGTCGCGGTCGGTGCAACGTGGGAAATTCCTCGTGAGATTCGTATCCGCCGCGAAGATGGATCCAACAAAGTCGTCCGTTTTCGCGAACTGTTCAAGCTCGAAAAAGTAAGCGCAGGGGTAGCGACGATTACTGTCCGGAGCGAGATGTTGACGGCGATCTCCGAGCCCAAAGAAGAAGCACAAGTGCTACAGCAGCTTAGCGATGGAACGATCAAGTACGACTTGGATGCAGGTCGAATGATTTCCAAAGAACTGGGCTGGGACAAAGTCGTCGTCGGCTTTTCGGGGGCGGGCAGCGTCATGGATTACTCTGCTCGACTAGACGAGCAAGTCACCAAAGCGGAAGTGAAGCTAGCCGCTGGCAAGGCTGCGACAAAAGCCAAGGTCATTGCGACCCCCGTGACCACCAAGGCAGTACTCCCGAACGGTGAAACCAAAGCCCTAACCATGAACGTAACACCTCGTATAATCATTCCTGAGGAAGAAGAAGAGGCACTAGTGCCACCCACTAGACCGTAGGACGGCAAGTGTTGTCGAACCCTTCTGCCTTGCAAAGCATCGTTGCACGACGCTCCGCGTCGTGATTTTATTATCGTCGCCTTTCGCTCCGCGAAAGTACGCTTGATTAACGCTACTTTTGCGGAGCAAAAGGCGACCATGTTTCGCTCCTCGCTAAGAAAATCACATCCTCTTAATGAATGCGACGCGGAGCGTAGCACAACTACGAGTGGACCTTTTTAGGCGATCGGCCGATTAAAAAGTACCGTAGGATGGGACCAATGTCCCGTCCGTTGAGTCGTTCGAGACAATGGTCCCAAACTGCGACTGGTGTAACAAAGCCTGCCGCTCGCCTTAACACAAAACGCCCACAGAAAGCAACTTGGTCTCGATGATGATTGTTCACCCAGAGTCCACACGAATCGGATGGATCGGTACCGGGGTGATGGGGCGCAGTATGTGCTCGCATCTCCTCATGGCAGGATACAAAACTTCGGTTTACAACCGTTCGAAAGCCAAACTGAACGATCTGCTTAGCTTAGGTGCAGTCGCTTGTTCTACACCCGAAGAAGTCGCAAAGCAAAGCGATGTCGTCTTTTCGATGGTCGGATATCCGTCGGACGTCGAGGAAGTTATCCTGGGCGAGCGAGGCGTTCTCGCCGGCCTCGCTTCGGGGGGCATTGTAGTGGATATGACCACGAGCCGTCCCGGCTTGGCTGCGAAGATTGCAGCCAAGGCGTTGACCCAAGGGATCGTCTCGCTCGATGCGCCTGTCTCCGGTGGTGATATTGGAGCTCGCGATGCCAAGCTATCCATCATGGTTGGAGGTGCGATCGAGGCGTTCGATGCCTTGACACCTCTTTGGAAACTCATGGGAGCTACCTATGTTTATCAGGGACCGGCAGGTAGCGGTCAACATACCAAAATGGTCAATCAGATATTGATCGCATCTGCGATGGTCGGTCTTTGCGAAGCTATGCTTTACGCCAAACAAACGGGATTAAATCCGGAATCTGTTCTCAAGTCGGTGTCGTCTGGTGCAGCAGGAAGTTGGTCGCTCGCCAACCTGACCCCCAGAATTCTCAAGGGAGATTATGCACCAGGGTTTTTTGTCGATCATATTGTCAAAGACCTATCGATTGCGATCGAAGAGGCTGAAAAGGTTGGTCTCAGCTTGCCTGGCTTGAGCAATGCAAAGAAAGCCTACGAGTACCTGCAAGCGATGGGACACGGGAAATCAGGCACGCAATCGCTGATCCTAGGACTTGCAAAACAGAACGCAGTAGATTGGTAGGAGTGACCGTGCGACCGGGGCTTTAAGTCAAAGGCCAGTTGTAGACCCGATCTTTTTTGCTAATTGGGCTACATGAGTTGGCTGTGTGCAAGTACCTGCGTCTCGGAGATACGCAGCTACGTAGGTCTGCCTCTCCGAGGCGGACAGACGCGAATTCCGTTCTGACTGCGCTCCATTGTTTATCCCGCGAAGCGGCCGGCGTTGCAGTATCGTTTCACAACGCAGGGCTCGAGACCGACTGTCGCCAAACGCTCAGTGGTCGGGACTCTGCAATCAAGACGAGCGGCAGGCTGTGTTATACCAGTCGTAGTTTGGGACC
>JBBRGW010000136.1:0-9299 GCA_038223525.1 Pirellulales bacterium | reverse complement strand
ACAGCAAAGTTTGTTCGAACAGCTCGACGCATTCGTGCTCATCGATTCCCATTCACACATCAATCCTCACGCCGCAACCTCTGCGACCTTGGCAGATCTCCTCGGTTATCACTACTACACAGAACTTGCTCATTCCTCAGGAATGCCGAAACCCCAGATCGAGGAACCTGGGATCTCCCCACGCGAAAAAGTAGGCCGGCTGTTTCAACATCTCGGTAACATCGACAATACGGTCCAATGGTCTTGGTTTGTCGAACTCTCTCAGGTCTTATTTGGTTTCCAAGGAGACGAGATCAATCGCTCCAATTGGGAATCTGTTTTTGATTTGGCCGATGCCAAAATGAAACAACCCAACTGGGAATCCCAAGTGCTCGAATTCAGCAAAGTTGAAAAGGTTTTTTTGACCAATGACTTCGATGATCCGTTGACCGGATTCGATACCAACAGGTATGTACCTTGCCTACGAACGGATGACTTGGTATTCCATTTAGCTCAGCCGAAAGTAAGAGAACGGCTTCTAGCGTCGACCGGAAAAACGGCAACTACGCTCCTGGATCTGAAGCAAGCGATCAATATGCTTTTCGATCGATTCAAGGCAAAGCAAGCCAAAGCATGCGCCATCTCGTTGCCTCCATGGTTTTGCCCCAAGGCCTATCCCGACCAGAGTCCGTCTGCTCAAACTGCCCTTGATGATTTGAATCAACGCGGCGTCGATGCTTCCGACGCCAACAAAAAAACGATCGCAGAATGGGTCTTCTGGAAAATTGCAGAAGGTGCCGAAGCAAACCAAATGCCCTTTGACCTCATGATCGGTGTTAACCGCCAAGTCTATCCGGGCGGAGTGTTCCAAGGCCAAGATTTATACGATTCGCGGGTTTCCCTGATCCAGTACGCAGAACTATTCAATGCGTTCCCGAACCTCCCATTCCCTATCTCTGTCCTGGCATCGGTTACCAATCAAGAACTCGTCGATTACGCCTGGATTTTCCCAAACGTTTTGACCCACGGCCATTGGTGGTACAGTAACACCCCCAATTACATTCGGCATGATCTTCGAGGACGAATGGAAGCAATTCCCCGCAACAAACAGCTGGGTTACTACAGCGATGCATATAAACTGGAGTTTATCTTGCCAAAATTCCGAATGTACAAACGCATTCTAGCCGGCGTGCTGGCGACCGACTTCTGCCAAGAAAGATGCTGGTCCGAAGAGAAAGCGCTCCAGCTAGGAAAGCAAATCCTACGCGGAAACGTGGAGCAAGTCTTTCGATAGACTTCACGAATCAAAGCGTAGGCAAAAGCCCTAATCATCCAGCCCCCCCTTAAGCCTTACCCCTTACCCCTGAGCAATTGTGAAAAAGATTGGACTTGTCGGCTGGCGTGGGATGGTTGGTTCCGTCCTGATTCATCGCATGACCGAGGAACGCGATTTCTCGCATTTTGAACCCGTATTCTTTTCTACTTCCAACGCTGGTGGCGATGGCCCCAAAATGGATGGGGTGGAAACGGGCAAGCTGCTATCGGCAACAGATATTGGCTCTCTTGCCAAGATGGATGCCATCATCACTTGCCAAGGTGGTGAGTATACGAACGAGGTCTATCCGAAACTTAAGGCAGCAGGATGGCCAGGATATTGGATCGATGCGGCTTCCTCGTTGCGGATGAAAGGCGATGCCATCATTATCTTGGATCCAGTCAATGACCGAGTTATTCGTGAGGGATTGACCAAGGGGATTAAGACCTTTGTCGGTGGGAACTGCACCGTCTCGTTGATGCTGATGGCCATGCATGGATTGTTTCAAAACAATCTCGTCCAATGGATGACCAGCATGACTTACCAAGCGGCTTCCGGGGCTGGCGCCCAAAACATGCGCGAGCTCATTTTGCAAATGGGAGTCGCTCACGAGAGTGTCGCCAGTTTGCTTGCTTCCCCAGCATCTGCCATTCTAGAAATCGATCGCAAAGTTGCTGAGACCATTCGTTCTGAAGCTTACCCAACGGAACAATTCGGTGCTCCACTCAATGGCAGTTTGATCCCGTGGATTGACAAAGATATGGGGGACGGACAGAGCAAGGAAGAGTGGAAAGGATCGGCTGAAACGAACAAGATTTTAGGTTTGTCTCCCAATTCGATTCCAATCGATGGTTTATGCGTGCGGATTGGCGCGATGCGGTGCCATAGCCAAGCGATGACGATCAAGCTTACGAAAGATGTGCCCTTGGACGAAATCGTAGACATGTTGGCAAAAGCGAATCCCTGGGCAAAGGTAGTGCCCAACGAACGGTCCGCGTCGATAAAGCACCTCACTCCGGCCGCAGTAACCGGTGGCTTGGTCTGCCCGGTGGGGAGACTTCGAAAACTCACTCTCGATCCGTCGCAACCTGGCCGGTACTTGTCGGCATTCACCGTTGGCGATCAATTGCTTTGGGGCGCTGCGGAACCATTGCGACGCATGCTGCGTATTCTCTTGACGGAATCCAAAGTTTGACGGACAGGGGGCTCTTTGGAATTCTTTCGGCGACATCATCATCTGGACGATGTTGTTTTCAACCTACTTTGGGCTGATGACGTTCGCGATGTGCCCAGGCTAGAAAGGCAAAGAATCTAAATCAGGCGAAAGCTTTTGTATCTCTATGAACTCGCTTTTTACGATCGAAGAATACGATAAATCCTATCAAGCTCAAGTTGCAGTGCTCGCGCTCGAGCAATCTGGGATTCAATGCTATCTTCAGAACGAAACCATTGTCGCAATGGATTGGTTTATGGCCAACGCTGTCGGCGGGATCCAATTGCAAGTGGCTGCAATAGATGCCGAACGAGCGCAGAGTATTCTCAGCGACATCCGAAAGTCCCAGCGAGAACGCGAGTTACAGAACAAAGATAAATGGATCGCGTTCCAATGTGGAAGGTGTAAGAAGCCGATTGCATTTTCCGGTGGGAGTTTGGGACGTGTTGAAAACTGCCCATCGTGCGGCAAGTATGTTGATGTGCCCTACGAATCCGACCCAGGCTTCGACGACGAATTGATCGAAAAAACAATTCATGAGACCAAAGTGGGAGAAAAGCTCTTCAGCGCAGGCTTCAGCAGTAGAACATACTTGCTAGGGGAGATTTTCCTGGTTCTGTGTTTTGCGTATTTCAGAGAGCTGCATTTTGCTGTCCAAACTTATGTCCATTTCTTTTGGAATGCAGCTGACCCGAGTGACTACGCAGAGCAGATCGAAAACCAAGAATCCTTTTACGGGTTGCTTTTAGTTCGTTCCCTGTTTGTCATAACTTGCATGGCACCCATCCTGCTCTTGAACGGATTGAAACGGCGCGAGAAAGAAGAACGGCCGCAAAGCTGGTTGGTTGATTCCTGGATCGGTGTTCTACTTGGGTTGGGTGCATTTTGCATTTCGTGGCTGATATGGAGTTCCCAGATTGGAACCGCATGGGAAACGCCAAACGATCGGCTTTCAGCTGGGCTGGAGTCGTTCGTTTTTTGGTTTATGACGCTGCTGTTCTCGCTAATCGCTAATAGTATTGCCGAGGAGTTGGTGATGCGGGCGTATTTGATCGATCGGTTGGAGAGGCTCTTTGGAAATGAGTGGAGCGCCGTCTTAGTCTCTGCGGTCCTGTTTGGAAGTTATCATCTCTATCAAGGGTTCTGGGTTGGCTTTGTTGGGGCAACGCTTACCGGATTGATCTTCGCTGTGTACTTCGCGCGTTATCGCAGGTTGTTCCCACTGATCATCGCCCATACAATCGTTAACCTCTTGTGTGTCTTTCTTTTTTAGGTTACCACGAGCAAACTTGAATGACATCGCCAGCGATTTACATTGATAACCGAGTTGTCTGCGAAGAGGACCTGGACGAATTAAACCACGTCAACAATCTGCAGTATTTGCGATGGACTCTCAAGACGGCTGGCGCGCATTCCAAGCATGTAGGTTGGCCATCCGACCGATATCGCGAATCAGGGACCGGTTGGATTGTCAGATCGCACAAGATCACGTACAAGATCCCCGCTCAGTTGGGGGACGAAATTGCGATTCGAACTTGGTTGGAGGAATTGGACCGCGTGTCAGCGCTCCGCAAATACGAAATCCTTCGAAAGTCGGACGACCGACTCTGCGCGATTGCGGAAACCAGGTGGGTCTTCGTAGATCTTAAAACGCTAAAGTTGATCGCGATCCCGGACGATGTGCGAGCAGCTTTTGTAAACTAAGCACCGATCGACGTGCCATCGCAAATGTGTGGGAAATTCTCCATCGAAGGAACCGGCGACGTCAATTGGAAATTACCTTGAGAGTACGCAAACGCCAGTGCGCTTGGCACCAAAGATTCGGCGAGTATCAATTCTGCTCGGCGCTCGGAAATCCGGGCCGTCATTTCTTGTTCAAGCGCGACCGCCATCGCCAATCGAGATTCCGCTTCGGCGGTTGCCGTCTTCATGTCCGCTTCCGCTTGGGCGATCATCAATGTAGCCCCGATGTTCGTTCCCACACTCACATTGACAATGTCGATCGATACGATTGCAAACGAAGTATTCGCGTCTAAGCCGCGTTCGAGCACCTTTTTTGAAATGATGCTTGGGGTTTCAAGCACCGTCTTGAACGAATCGGTCGATCCGATCGCACTTATGATCCCTTGACCAACACGCGCAATGATCGTCTTTTCCGTAGCACCACCGATGAGTTGATCAAGGTTGGTTCGAACCGTTACCCAGGCCCGAACGAACAGCTCGATGCCATCTTTGGAGACGCCACTAATGCTAGGCTGCCCCGATTCGGTCATGTCTGGACAGTGAATGACTTTGGGCAATACGGTGGTTCTCACCGAATCCACTAAATCTCTGCCCGCTAAATCGATGGACATGGCGCGATCAAATCCCAGAGGCAATCCTGCATACTTGGCCGCGATGGTTGCAAGTACAACGCTCAGTACGTCGCCGCCCGCCAGCGCATGTGATTCCAACCGCGAATTGCTCATGCCGGTTGCATCGTCGATCGCTATCCCCGATTGCTTCCCCATAATCTTCGCGGTCACAATGGTCCGAGGATTCACTCCTCTGAGCGACATGCCGACCAAGTCTCGCAAGCTGACACCTGCGCCGCACGAATAGGCTTCTATCCATAGCTTTCCGTAAATGAACAGCAAGGTTGCCGCACCGAGGACAAACACAACTGCTATCAGTGAAAGAACGATGGAAATAGCCCAGCCCATTAGTGTCTTCTCGCTTTGAGGCAGTCCGGTAGGACCAGCACTGTCGATCCACAAACCCATGCGAAATAACGGAAAGCCACTTTAAAGCGGACTTCGATCGCACTAGGACCGGACAAAAAGAAGGCAACAACGGAGCAACCTGAAGTTTCCGGTCTTTCGAACATAGCAGATCAGCCGGTCACGACAAGCGCGGATACCAAGATAAGCAGCGTCGAGCCACGTTTTACCGATAAATATACCGCAATTTGAGACCCTTTCTGATTTCACTCGAACGCATCCAGCGGGAACGAAGACTTGATCTTCACCCGAGGTTGCAGGGCCTTGACCGCATTAACCTGTTCCAAGCTTAAATTCTGCTCAAGACCAAAACTGATTAACGTCGGTATAGATCCAAGCAGTTCGACGGTGTTTGCTGAAAAGGGAGTTGTCTCGAAGAAAACCGACGCCAAATGCAGCTGCACACAGCCTGGAATGGCCAAGTCGGTGTTCTTGCAACAGTAGAACCCGATCGACGTAACGTTCGATAATTTGGAGATTTCTGCCGCATCTCCGGACTGAAACTCGACGCTCGAAAAGTAGACATCCCGTAGGTTTCTGACGCAATCCTCGTCGGATGACATCGCCGACAATAGATCGCGATGCGAGACACGGATCGAGTTGTCGCCTGCTTTGACTATAGCTAATGGTTCGGCAACAAGCTTTTCCATTTTCGCGAAGCGGGCCGTCTTTTAAGCTTGCGAAGCTTACACTGACCAGCTTCGTGTTGGACAGGGATACAGCGACCTCAAGGCGACTAATTCGATCTGCTTGCTGATGTGAAATTTGTGGGACGACGAGCAATTGTATCACCAGTTTCAGCTGGTTGAGCGGACGAGCGGTATGGTTTTAGAGGATTCGATCGAGATTCACACGGTGGAGCTTGCGAAGTACCATAACGGAGACAATGCGGTTCGAGGGGCCAGCGTTTTGGAACAATGGGCTTACTGGATCAAGAATGCGGGCGAACACACCGTCGAAGAGTTGCGCGAGTTGCTTCCCGGATTAGAGTTTCTACGAGCGACTGGTGAATTGAATGCAATTCGAGAGATAACGGAGGAAAAACAGATGTACGATGCAAGGGAAAAAGCGAGCCTGGATATCCAATCCAATTTGATTGACGCCAGACAAGAAGGACGTCAAGAAGGACGTCAAGAAGGTCGACAAGAAGGTATCGAGATAGGCGAGCAGCGAGGGAAGCTTACAGGTAGTGTTCAAGTCTACGAAGGACTGCTTGACGAGCCTATCTCACCCGATGAGATGCTAAGCAAGGGGTCGATCGAAGAATTGGCCTTAATGGTGTCACAATTACAAAAACGTCTTCGCGATCGAACTTAGCCTCCGTGGATCTTTTGGGGCTTCAATATGCTTATAAGGAAATGGCTGGCCCACACAAGCAGTCAGAATTGCAAAAAGTGGCCGATTGTATAGTCAATCAGTTGCCAAACAGATAACTGCACCGAAGGCATGCAAGTCAGCGAATGACCCGCCCCCTAAGGGCATATGAGCCTTAGGGGGCGAAATCGCGATGGCTTAGAGCCAAAGCATTTACACGCTTAGCATCTCGTCACTCTCGAAAAGAGTGCCTACTAACACTACTTCGATCGCGTCTTCGACTTGGTCGCGCCCGTCTTTGCCTTACTATCTTTGATTACCTTGACAGCTACAGGCTTAGCCGGATTGCGAAGGGCAGCTTGGGCAGCAGCCAAACGTGCGATCGGAACTCGGAACGGACTGCAACTGACGTAATCTAGGCCGATAACGTGGCAGAACTCGACCGACGATGGATCCCCGCCGTGTTCTCCGCAAATGCCGATCTTGAGATCCGGTTTTGTCGATCGTCCTTTATCGACACCAATCTTCATCAATTGACCAACACCTGTTCGGTCGATCGAAGCAAACGGATTCGCTTTGATGATTTCCAAGTTTTGGTACGCAGGCAAGAAAGAACCGGAATCGTCTCGGCTCATGCCCAGGCAGGTCTGAGTCAAATCGTTGGTGCCAAACGAGAAGAACTCAGCCGATTCGGCGATTTCGTCCGCAGTCAATGCACCGCGTGGTACTTCGATCATTGTTCCAACGGTGTAAGCAAACTTCTTGCCGGTCGCTTTCATGACTTCCGCAGCAACTCGATGGACAATTTCCACTTGTAAATCGAGTTCCTTTTTAAATCCAACGAGAGGAACCATCACCTCAGGCTTGACCTTGATTCCCTCTTTCAGGACGACAGCCGCAGCTTGGAAAATCGCTCTGGCTTGCATTTCGGTAATTTCCGGACGCAGAATTCCAAGACGGCAGCCTCGGAAGCCCAACATCGGGTTGAACTCGTGCAGTTCGGATACCATCTTGGCTACTTCGGCCACGGTTACCTTGAGCTGCTTAGCAACTTCTTCTTGCCCCTTCTTGTTGTCGTGTTGAGGCAAGAATTCGTGCAACGGTGGATCGAGCAATCGAATGCAGCCTGGCAAGCCGTTCAGAGCTCGGAAGATACCCTCGAAGTCTTTCTGTTGGTACGGGAGCAAAACGGCCAAAGCCTTCTTTCGGTCGTCTTCTTGCTTGGCCAAGATCATTTGGCGAACCGCAATGATCCGATCCCCCTCGAAGAACATATGCTCAGTTCTGCAAAGCCCGATCCCTTCCGCTCCGAAAGCAATCGCGTTGACCACTTGGTCCGGTTGGTCAGCATTGGTTCGCATACCGAGCGTTCGGTATTTGTCCGCGAGCTTCATCAAGAAGTCGTAGTACTGGAATACTTTGCTATCCTTTGGCTTCATCGTCTTGTTGACCAGGACTTGCTTGAGTTCGCTATCCGCGGTCGCAATCTTGCCATGGAACACTTCACCGGTTGTACCATTAATGCTGATATGATCGCCTTCCTTGAGCGTCACGCCTTTGCACTTTAGCGTGCCTTTGTGGTAGTCGATTTCGATATCGCCAGCGCCTGCAACGCAAACTTTACCCATTTGGCGGGCCACCAACGCTGCGTGGCTGGAAACGCCACCGCGGGCCGTCAGGATACCGTCCGAAGCGATCATTCCTCGAAGATCTTCTGGGCTTGTCTCGATACGAGCCAAGACAACGCTTTGTCCCTTGGCAGCGAGCTCTTCGGCTTTGCCGGCAGTGAAAACCACCGAACCAGAAGCTGCACCGGGGCCAGCTGGAAGTCCAACGGCCATCAAGCGGCCTTCTTTGGTGGCAGCGGCGTAGGCGGTTGTATCAAAGATGGGCTGCAACAATTGATTGAGCGCTTCGGGATCACCCGATTTGATCGCATGCTCGGGGGTCATTAACTTTTCTTTGACCATGTCGTGAGCGATTTTGACATAAGCCAAAGCGGTTCGCTTTCCGTTTCGAGTTTGAAGCATATACAGCTTCTTCTTCTCGATCGTGAACTCAAAATCCTGAACGTCGCCGAAGTTCTTTTCAAGAATCTTGCGAACGTCATTCAACTCTTTGTGAGCTGCGCCGATCGTTTTGTCCTTGGCCATGTCACCAATGGTCAATGGAGTGCGAACGCCGGCAACCACGTCTTCGCCTTGCGCGTTGACGAGGTATTCACCGTAGAAGATGTTGTCGCCGTTTGCAGGGTCACGTGTGAACGCAACACCGGTCGCGCAGTCGTCTCCCATGTTTCCGAACACCATCGCTTGAACATTGACCGCCGTGCCCCATTCGTCTGGAATGCGGTACTTCTGTCGATAAAGAATCGCGCGATCGTTCATCCAGGAACTGAACACCGCGAATACTGCACCTTCGAGCTGTTTGACGGGGTCGGTTGGGAACGCTTTGCCTGTCCAATCCTTGATCAGCTTCTTGAATCGTTTCACCAATTCTTGAAGATGGGCTGCGGTGAAGTCCGTGTCGTCGGTGACCTTGACTTCTTTTTTGAGAGCATCCATCACCTCTTCAAACGGTTCGTGGTCGTTCTCATTCTTCTTCTGGACCCCCATCACGACGTCACCGTACCTTTGCAAGAATCGGCGGTAGGAGTCCCACGCAAAACGAGGATTGCCGGTCGCAGCAGCGAGCCCATCGCAGGTCGCATCGGTGAGAC
>JBBRGW010000135.1:0-9367 GCA_038223525.1 Pirellulales bacterium | reverse complement strand
TATCGAGTTGGATCAATTTCTCAAGTTGGCCGAAGTGACTCAGTCGGGCGGACAAGCAAAGCACCTCATTCAGTCCGGTGGGGTCATGGTCAACGGCGTCATCGAGCTAAGACGAGGCAAAAAGCTACGTCCAGGCGACAGTGTAACTGTCGGCGGCGAAGAGTTCATCGTCGGGTCGGATAGCGACGACGAAGACGTTTAAGGCAAAAGTCGGTCGAGGAAGGGCCAATGGACGTCCCTCAAAGCCGATCCTTTGCAACCTTTAGCTTTTTGCGTTTGAATTGGAACAGGACTGTTTGCTGGCACTGCCTGGGAGTTACAATGCAGTCGAATCGCGTTGTTAACGTGGTTTACGTCATGCCGGTTATCTTCGGACAAAACGCTTCCCACCTTCAAAATTCAGGCAATTCAATTTTATGGCCATTAAGCCCTCATCCATTTTTTTCAATTTCGTTTTTGGAACCTGTGGTCTGATTTGCGTGTCTGCCAACGCCGCGGACTTAGTTGTTCTCGGTAAAGAAGAGTTGACTAAGGGTATCCCTGGCTCAGAAAAACTCTCCGTAGCGGAAATCAAAAAATATCTAGACAACCCAGCGAACCACATTGAGTTGCAAGTCAAGTTGCCGGAGGGTCTTGCGGCTGGGGTAGACGCTCTTTATATCCCGGCTGACAATCCGCTGACGCGAGCTAAGATTGAGCTTGGAAGGCAATTGTATTTTGACCGAAGGTTGTCCTCTGACAACACGGTTAGTTGTGCGGATTGCCACAGTCCAGTTGCTGGTTATGGTGCGAATACTCAGTTTGGTGTTGGCGTACGAGGTCAAAAAGGCAATCGGAACTCGCCCGTTTCGTTCAATCGTATTTTGAGCAAGGCTCAGTTTTGGGATGGACGTGCAGGGAGCCTCGAGGAGCAAGCGGTGGGGCCAATGGCAAACCCGATCGAGATGGGGAATACGCATGAAGTGGTCGTTAAATTCGTAAGCAGCAACGAGGGCTATCGGATTCAATTTGAAAAAGTCTTCGGTAGCAAACCGGAGATCGGTCTTGTCGGAAAGGCGATTGCCGCGTTTGAACGAGCGCTCGTCACCGGGCCTAGTCCGTATGATTACAACGAACCCGTACGACGAATGCTGGAGTCGTTTCCAGACGAGTTGTCCGACCTTCAGGCACTGAAGGCCGACGATGCCGAAATGTATAACAAGTTCACGGCGCTTAAGGCGGCTTCAGATGCGCACCCCATGAGCGATGCAGCGAAGCGTGGTCGCACGTTGTTTTTCAATACAAAATCGAACTGCTCTGCGTGCCATGTCGGAGCTAATTTCAGCGACGAGCTATACCACAATATCGGTGTCGGTATGGAAGCAAAGGAACCTGACTTGGGTCGGTTTTCTCAAACCAAAGTGGACAAGGACAAAGGGGCATTCAAAACGCCTACGCTTCGTAACATCGCGTTGAGCGGACCCTACATGCATGACGGAAGCCAGAAGACGCTAGAAGAAGTTGTCGAATGGTATGCCAAAGGGGGACATCCCAATGTGGCGCTGAGCGACAAGATAAAGAAGCTAGATCTCACGGCACAAGACAAGAAGGATTTGGTCGAGTTTATGAAATCTCTGACCGGTCCTTTCCCAACCGTGGAATCGCAACGTTTACCCGAGTAGTTCACATCTGCCGGATGCGGCCCTGGCCTGGCTCAGCGTATGGCTTGTTGTACTTAGGCAGTTTTCAGTCTGCCGCTCGCCAACAAAGCGTGGATGAAAGAAATCGACCCGCATCCCGCCTGCGGCGGGATGCGGGAATGAGGGGAAGCAACGCAGCGTTTGTTTTAGCTGCGAAACTCGTTCACCCACGGCCAAAGGCCATGGGGGTCGAACAGCGATTGGACACTCATGATGAAGTGGAGGATGAGCAAACTATTTGGCCGCAAGTAGCAGTTGAATGGTGACATCTTCTACCTGACCATTCCTCTCCGGAAGAGCATGACATGTTTGCATTTCGATTCGGGCTTATTAAGTCACAGTGGGTTGTTTTGCTATTGGTTTTACTACCAGCTTCAGCGATCGCTGCGGACCGCCCGAACATTCTTTGGCTGACGAGCGAAGATCATGGTCCTGAAATGGGCTGTTACGGGGACAAGCTTGCGCGGACTCCGAATATCGATAAGCTTGCGGCCAAGGGGATGAAGTTTAAGCATGCGTGGTCGGTCGCGCCGGTATGCGCCCCGGCGCGATCGGCCATCATCTCGGGAATGTATCCTTGCAGCACGGGCGGACTGCATATGCGTTCCATGGTTTCGATGCCTGAGGGGACCAAAATGTTTCCGCAATTTCTGAACGAAGCGGGCTATTACTGCACGAACAACAGCAAGACCGACTACAACCTGCGTGAGCCTGGCAGGGTGTGGGACGAATCGTCGGGGAAAGCGCATTGGAGGAACCGCAATGCAAAACAACCGTTTTTTGCAATCTTCAACTCGACCAAGAGCCATGAGAGCCAGATCCGCACACGACCGCACAAACAGATTACCAATCCGGCGAACGTTCGCGTTCCAGCCTATCACCCCGATACGCCCGAGGTACGAGAGGATTGGGCTCAGTACTACGATAAAGTAAGCGAAGCGGACAGCGATGCAGGCCGTCACCTGCAAGAACTCGAAGATGCCGGTCTTGCTGAGGATACGATCGTTTTTTACTATGGCGACCATGGTAGCGGTATGCCTCGCAGCAAACGCTGGCCCTGCAATTCGGGTTTGCACGTGCCCATGGTCGTTTATTTCCCCAAGAAATGGGAACATCTTGCGCCGTCGGAATACAAGACTGGGGGCGATTCGGATCGACTTGTTAGCTTTGTTGATCTGGCACCCACGGTACTCAGTTTAGCAGGGGTTAAGCCGCCCGATTGGATCCAAGGGCATGCCTTTGCAGGGATGCATCAAAGCCAATTCCAATCTTTCCTGTACGGCGAGCGTGGGCGGATGGATGAACGAATGGACATGGTTCGGAGTGTTACAGATGGTCGCTATGTCTATCTACGCAACTACATGCCGTATGTTTCGCAGGCGCAAAAAGTCTCCTATCAATTCGAGACTCCGACGACAAGTATTTGGTATGATCTCTTTCAAAGCGGCAAAACAAATCCGGCTCAATCGATCTTTTGGAATGTCCCAAAAGCTGCTGAAGAGTTCTACGATCTAAGTTCGGACCGTGACGAGGTTCGCAATCTAGCAGGCACTCCGGAGCACCAAAGTGTTTTGGAAAAGTTTCGAAACGCTCAGGTGGAGCATGCAATACGAGTTCGCGATATCTGTTTACTTCCCGAGCACGAGATCCACGCGCGTGCTGACGGGACAACGCCTTATGCATTGGCACGCGACGCTGATAAGGTCGCGTTGGAACGCATCCTTTTTGCGGCAGAACTGAGTTCTCGTATCGATTCAAGCAAAGAGAAAGAGTTCGTTGCCTTGCTGAGTGATTCTGACAGCGCAGTTCGTTATTGGGGAATGCTCGGATTGTTGAATCGGGGTCAGGAGGCTGTTTTGCTGCACAGAGACCTGTTGATCGATGCACTGCTGGATGGATCGAGCAGCGTTCGCATCGTGGCAGCGCAAGCGTTGGCATTGCACGCAGACGGAGAGTGGCGATCGAAGGCAATAACGACTCTCGCATCGCTTGCTCCCCCAGAAAGCAACGGTGTTTTGGTCTCGATGTCCGCGTTGACGGCAATTGAATCGCTCGGCGAAATCGCTGCTCCGATTCTCAATGAGATATCCCGCATCCATCCAAAAGGTCCATCGCCAGACAAGCGATACGATGAATATGTCGGCCGCTTGATCGCCAATATAGCGTTGAAAGACAGCGTCAAGCCAATAAAAACCCCCAAGACAAAAGCGAAGTAGCCCAATGAAACCGCCGTTCTTAGTGCTTGTTTTATGGATATCGCTCGAAGTAACTGTTGGCGCTGCGCAACCCAACGTGGTCATTTTCTTGGCGGATGATGCGGGCTGGGGTGACTACAGCCATTCGGGAAACAGGCAGGTTCGCACCCCGAACATTGATTCGATCGCATTGGGAGGAGTGTCGCTAGAGCGATTTTTTGTCTGCCCGGTTTGTGCACCGACTCGAGCAGAATTCCTGACCGGACGTTACCATCCACGGGGCGGTGTTCTCGGAGTCTCCACAGGGCTGGAGCGGCTGGATTTGGACGAGCGGACCCTGGCAGACGCCTTCAAGGCAGCGGGCTATGCGACAGGTGCGTTTGGCAAGTGGCACAATGGTAGTCAATGGCCATATCATCCAATGGCGCGAGGTTTCGATGAGTACTTTGGACACTCCGCGGGGCATTGGGGAGAGTATTTCGACGCGCCGCTCGAGGAGAATGGACATATGATTCGGACCTCTGGTTACATAGTCGATGTCTGCACCGATCGAGCGATTGGTTTCATCGAGCGGAACAAAAACCAGCCGTTTTTTTGCTATGTTCCCTTCACGACGCCGCATTCACCATGGGCAGCACCCCCTCAGGATTGGGATCGATTCAAGGACGTACCGATCGTGCAAACGGCAACGGACCCAAGGAATGAAGTTCTGGATGAAACCCGGTGTGCTTTGGCGATGCTCGAGAACCAGGATGCCAACGTTGGTAGGGTATTGTCGAAGCTGAAAGAACACCATTTGGATGAGAACACTTTGGTTCTATACTTCTCAGACAATGGGCCCAATTCCATGCGTTGGACGGGCGGCATGAAGGGCAAGAAGGGCTCGACGGACGAAGGGGGCGTGCGATCGGTCTGTTATCTGCGCTGGCCCGCAAAACTTCCCGTTGGGCTTCGAGTCAACCAAATCGCTTCAGCCATCGACTTACTCCCAACGCTGACCAAGTTGGCCAATGTGAAGAGAGTTGGCGACAAGCCGCTCGACGGTCGCGATCTGACTCCACTGTTGCTCAAGCCAATTGACGATCGGCCAGCCATAGATTGGCCGGATCGTATGATTTTCTCGACGTGGTCCGGAGCCGTAAGCGTACGAACCCAATCGCATCGATTGGATAGTTCAGGGAGACTGTTTGATATGGGGGTAGACCCTGGCCAGACCAATCCGATTAACGATAAAGCGCCCGCGTTGGCAGCGAAGATATTGGAGTCCGCGCAGTCTTGGCAGAAAGAAATGCGCGCGATTGGTGAGGCAAAGCAATGGAAGCCGCGAACAACCCCTTTGATTGCGGCCGCTCAGGTTGTAGACGAACGGCCGATTCCGGTTGGGTTTCGGGAGTTTCCTGTAGCGATACTTCCGGCCCGAGATGGTGAACCACGCGGTAAGGTTCAAAGGAGCGGCAGTGCTCCCAACTGTTCGTATTTTGTAAATTGGTTTGCGAAAGAAGATAGCATGGTTTGGTTGCTCGATGTCCGGCATGCTGGACGCTATGATGTGACCATCGACTACACGTGCAAAATTCCCGATGTCGGGTCAACGATTGAGTTGTCATTTAAAGAGGCCCAATTGGTTGGGAAAGTCGAACTTGGCTGGGACCCTCCCTTATACACCAATCAAGACACACTGCCTCGGCCGAGCGGCGAAAGCAAGATGAAGGAATTCAAGACGATGAGGCTGGGCGAGTTTGCAATGCCATCTGGACAAGGCCCGCTTACCCTTCGTGCGACTGACATACCAGGCAAATCTGTGATGGATGTGCGTCGCATAACACTGACTTTATTACCGTAGGACTTGCAGCTATGAAATGGAACGCGATCTCAATTCTATCTACGCTTGTGCTTGCTATGAGCACTTTTGGGCATTCGATCGCAATTGCGAGTGAGCCCGCTAGGCCGAACATTGTCGTCATTTTCATCGATGACTTGGGCTACGCCGATATCGGGCCCTTTGGGGCAACCAAACAACGAACTCCTAACTTGGATCGTATGGCCGCGGAAGGGATGAAGCTGACGAGTTTTTACGCAGCACCTGTTTGCTCCGTTTCCCGTGCTCAGTTGCTAACAGGTTGCTACGGAGCACGCGTATCTGTACCTGGCGTTTTCTTTCCGGGTAACGCGGTTGGACTGCATCCGGCAGAAGAAACAACGGCCGAGTACCTGAAGCCGTTGGGGTACGCGACGGCATGCATCGGAAAATGGCATCTTGGGGACCAAGCCGATTTTTTGCCAACCAATCAAGGGTTCGATCATTACTTCGGCATTCCTTATTCGAACGACATGCAGCGCAAAGCGGTCGGCGGTTCGGAGCGAGTATCGCCTCTGATGCGAGACGACAAAGTCGTCGAATTGCTGACCGATGAAGATCAAAGTCGCATTGTGGAGCGGTATACACAGGAGGCCATTCGTTTCATGCAAGACAACAAGAATCAGCCATTCTTTTTGTATCTGCCCCACAGCGCCGTGCACACACCCATCCATCCAGGAATTGCCTTTCGCGGAAAGTCAGCCAACGGTCGATTTGGCGATTGGGTTGAGGAAATGGATTGGAGTGTTGGCCGTATTTTCGAAACGCTGCGCGAGCTGAAGTTGGACGAAAACACCCTGGTTCTATTTACTAGTGACAACGGCCCGTGGCTTATCAAGGGGAGCGACGGTGGGAGCGCGCTCCCTTTGCGAGGCGGAAAAGGGAGCACTTGGGAGGGTGGAGTACGAGTCCCAACGATAGCGCGATGGCCAGGCAAGATACAACCAGGGAGTGTGTGCGATGCCGTTGCAGGGACTATCGATATCTTGCCGACAGTCGTATCGATCGTTGGCGGCAAGTTATCCAACGGCCGGATCATCGATGGCCGAGACATTTCGCCTCTGTTGCTCAGTCAGGCCAAAGAGTCGCAACGCGAAGCGCACTATTACTTTGCCGGTTATAAACTGCAGGCTGTCCGGCAAGGTCCTTGGAAACTGGCGATCGAAACGCAACCGGAAACAATGGGTAAGTCGAGCAACGACGACGCAAAGACAAACCCGCGATTGTACAATCTCGATACGGAGATCGAAGAGAAAACCAACGTCGCCCTTAAGTATCCAGAGGTCGTTCTCAAGCTGCAAAGTTTGGCGGACAAGATGAGCTCAGAGATTGGTGGCGATAAGCCTACGTCGCGTCGCCCTGCGGGTTCGGTCGACAATCCGACGACACTTTATCCAATGGAACCGGACAAGCCCAAGGCGGAAGTAGCAGCAAGTTCGGCGGCGGAACTAAGCAAGCTTAAACTGGGGGACGCGATCAACTCCGAATCGATTGTGCAGATTGGAGAAAGGCCCTTTACGTTACGATGTACCGTCACGACAAAAAAACGGGACGGAATTCTCCTATCGCACGGTGGTGCGTCGAATGGGTATGCACTGCATTTGCGAGACGGTAAAGTTGTTTTTTCCGTTCGCAATAAAAGTGGTTTATCGAATGTCGAAGCGGTCATGTCGGGTGAGGCATCGCAGCGACTTCGCGCAAGCTTGACCAAGGAAGGAATGCTGGAGTTGCAAGTGGCTGACCTGAAGGCTGTTTCGGCAAAAGGAAAGGGCCTAATTTCCAATCACCCCAAGGAGGATTTTTGCGTGGGTCATGACAACGGGCAGCCTGTTACTGAATACAGTGTCCGAACAAAGTTTCAAGACAACATCACAGACATTCATCTAACAACGCCCTGACTTTATCGAGCCCTAACTTTATCGAGCCCTGACCAACTCGCTGCTGCCGGAATACGACTTAGTAGATGTGAGTGTTTTCTGTCTGATTTGCTGAAAACGACAAGTTTAAGCTACATTTCAAAGGAAATCCGGGGATCGCATTTTGCGAGAAGCTGTATCGATTCAAGAGCACCCGTCGCTCGTCGCCTGGAATCTCTGCATGCCAAGCTCGGCTATCCGGAACGTTGGCTGCTATCGCCCTGCCGCTCACTTATGACCCCTAATTCTTGAAGCTAACACATCAACCCAGTGCTCAATACGGACTAGGCTTTTCTGCAAGCTAGGGATATACTGCTGGCAAGCGAAATACGCAATTGAGCTCGACACTGGGGCGTGGTGTAATGGTAGCACAACAGACTCTGACTCTGTTTGTTAAGGTTCGAGTCCTTACGCCCCAGCTTTTTTTCCTCCAAGCCCGGTTCGGAGATCTCTCTCAACCATTCAACCGGAGTTCAAAACCATGCTGACACCGATTCCACCTGTAGCCAACGCGCCGCGGCGTATTCTGATGGGGCCCGGACCGAGCGATACGCATCCTCGAGTCCTTGCATCTTTGGCTCAGCCTACGGTCGGGCATTTGGACCCTTTCTTTTTGAAGATCATGAACGAAGTACAAGCGATGCTTCGCGATGTATTTCAGACCTCCAATCAACTGACGTTGGCCGTGAGCGGGACAGGTTCCGCTGGCATGGAAACATGCGTTGATAACTTGATCTCACCAGGCGATCGGATGGTCGTCGGTGTCAACGGCGTATTCGGTGGACGCATGAAGGATGTTGCCGAAAGAGCCGGCGCAAACGTGTATGCCATGGAACGCCCATTCGGTGAAGTGTTCACGCTCGAAGAAATCGAAAAGGCGATCAAAACACACCAACCGCAAGTCGTCGGAATCGTGCACGCAGAAACGTCTACCGGTGCTTGCCAGCCCATGGAAGGGGTCTCCAAGCTCTGTCACGATGCGGGCGCAGTTCTGATTATGGATTGTGTGACATCGCTCGGCGGCCGCCCTGTATGTATTGATCACTGGGGCGTCGATGCAGCCTATAGCGGCACCCAAAAATGCTTGAGCTGCCCACCCGGTCTTTCCCCATTAACCTTTGGACCGCGAGCCTTGGAGAAACTCGATGCGAGGAAGACCAAAGTGCAATCGTGGTATCTAGACCTCAGCATGGTTCGCAACTATTGGGCAGAGTCATCGCGAGTCTACCACCACACAGCGCCCATCAACATGAACTACGGCTTACACGAAGCCCTTCGAATCGTGCTTGAAGAGGGGCTCGAAGCACGCTTTGCTAGACACCTCAAAAATCACTTCGCATTGAGAGCAGGCTTAACTGCACTAGGTATCCAGTTTGCAGTCGCCGAAGAGCACCGATTGCCGATGCTCAACGCCGTCTTCATCCCACAGGGAATTGACGACGCAGCCGTTCGAGGAAGATTGCTAAACGAATTCGGAATTGAGATCGGCGCGGGACTTGGACCCATGAAGGGAAAGACTTGGCGTATCGGTCTAATGGGCGAAACATCGCAACCTCGCAACGTTTTGAATTTCTTGTCGGCACTTGAAAACTGCTTGTCGGCCCAGAAGTTCTCATTCTCAGCGGGCTCTGGCGTCGCGGCGGCCAACGCTCTCTACGCGTAATGAGTTCGCTATTCCTCGCCAAGCTCCGTGCGATCTATCCAAGCTCGCGAGTCTTA
>JBBRGW010000134.1:0-9424 GCA_038223525.1 Pirellulales bacterium | reverse complement strand
AGGCGCGACTCCAGAAGACGCCCCTAAAATTTTTGAAAGACTTGGGATCGACGCTGCGATATGGTCTGCGATGGTGAAGGATTTCGGCCGAAGCTTTAAGAACGTCGCCGGTAAACCAACGAGCATTGAGCAAGCGCGCAGTCTAAAGTCGCGTCGCAAATGCACCGCAGAGATGTGCGGGTGAACCGGATTAGAACGGGCTATCTGGCTCGGTGGGTGTGGTCGGCATTGGCTCAATTGGCATTTCGGGAGTCAACTCATTCGGAGTTTCTTCCGCTGGCTTGGGCATCGCCTTTGGATCTCCTTTGGTCATTCCCTCATTGAATGGATCGTTGGGGGCAAATTTTGGCGCAGGTGCTGCGTCGCTTCGAGGCGGAACAACGATGCCACCCTGTTCGGCACCGCCCATGCGCTGCATCTCCTCGTAGCGATTGCGTTGCATTTCGAGGAGCCGAGAACGGGATGCAAGACGTGCTTTGGCTCTTGCTTTCTCGATAGCGACGCGAGCATGTCCTTGAACGCGTTCAAGTGCTTTTCCAACGTTAACAACTTTCTTACCTTCGACCTCGAGTTGAGCGCCTCTTTCGAAATCGGGGTTGCTCATGTCGACTCCGCCGTAAGACTGAGTCAAACCGCGAAAGAAAAATGCTCGTGGGTCGAGGCTACCTGCGTCGATCACTTCGGTCAGCATTTCCGCTGCTTGAGCTGAGTTTCCTCGGAAGTAGGAATGAACAGCTTGGCCGTACATTTCATCGAGCGGATCTTGTGCGTGTACCAAGTTGGCAAAGGACAGAGAGACTACTGAAAACAGACAAGCAAAACGTCGCGTTCGCATAAATCAGGCCCAATTTGTTAAGCGAAATTCGTCAAAGCCACCCGCAGATCCATTCCCACAACCTGCGCGAGAAAAGGATTCCTTGATGGAGAATCCCATAAATAGTACTTCCCAGCCTGCCGAGTGCAAATAAATACTCAGAATCGTGACTTTTCATTTGGCAAAGGGACGAAAAGAGCCTAAACCAATCGTTTCCAAGATCACGACCTACCGAGCGAATTGATTGGCTACCGAGCGAATTGATTGGGTTTGGATCAGAACCGCCGCCGTTCGAAACCGTACGGCCCCAACAAGGCTTATTCCGCATGCTTTCCTGGATTCGTCCGACGTTCTCATTTCTTTGGCGTACCTTTAGCCTTGTCGCGCTGCTAAGTATTGCGGCGACTGTCCCCATTTTGCAATTCGCAAGTTTCGGATACATGCTTGAGGTATCTGCAAGGATTGGGAAAGGAGAGCCCGTTGGCCGCTGTTTTCCTGGGACCGATTTGGCGGGTCGAGTGGTTCTGATTCTGATTTGTGTGTCGTTGTCGTGGTTGCCGGTTTGGTTCCTAACCGACATGGCCTATACGGCTGGTTTGATCGAGCTGGGTGGCGACGCCGCTCGGCGACTTCGGTTTGCGGCCCGACTGGTTTCCTCGCTTTGGATAGTCTGGATCTTGTGGGCCATTTTTCGCGGCGGCAAGCTTCGCCATTTTTTGTGGCCCGCTCCAGTCTTAGCCATTCGATCTGTCTTTCAGGCGAGCGTTTGGCGAGAAGCAGAGGATCGACTGTGGAGCTTTATCGCGGCGCTTCATCTGCCCAGACTGCTATGGCTTGGTTTGATGGCCTCGATGGGTGCATTGGTTTGGCTGGTCTTGCCAAGCAGCTTTATAGCGATCGGGCTGATTGGAAATGGCAATGCGGGAACGGGGTTGATTGGGCTCTTCGGTGCTTTTGGGATGTGGTGGGTGCTGTTGCATCTCCCTTTTCTTCAAATCCATATGGCCACTGAGGGAACCTTTCTTTCTGTGTTCGATGTAGCGTACGCCAGGAGGGCGTTTCGCCGCGCGCCCTGGTCTTTGTGTTTAGCGACGTGGGCCACATTCGTGCTGGCCATCCCACTGTATTTACTTCGCATCGAATTGATTCCGGCGGAGCTCTGGTGGATCCTCTCTTTTTTCTTTGTCATCCTGATGTTTCCGGCCAAACTCTGTACTGGTTGGGCGTTGAGGCGGAGCAAGTTTCACAATCCATCGAATCCCTTGAGCGTCGTGCATTGGTTCTGGAGATACTGCGCGTGGATTCCGCAGATTGCGGTCGTACTGGTATATCTTGGCGTTTTGTATTTGGCCAAATTCGCACTTTGGGAGGGGACAGCGAGCATCTATCTCCAGCACGCATTTCTACCACCGGTGCCCTTTTTCATTCGCTAATGTGTTAAACTCGAAGCCGGTCCCGAACCCTTTTCTAAACAAGTCTTAGCGTACCGACCTGAATACGAGCATGTCAACGAATCCCTACGCCGACAACGATTTGAATAGCCCGTACGCGTTTCAGACACAGATTCCCAACTCCATCGACGACGGGTATGTCAAACAGGTTCCTGTGATCGGTGTACTCAACATTGTTCAGGCTTCGTTGGAGATGTTGGTTTGCTTAACATTGGTCACAGTGTCGTTATTTATGATCACAATGCAAAACTCTCCGCAGTTGCAGAAGACGCCCAACGCTCCATCCGTATTTGGGATGGCGATCCTTTATGGTGTGCTTGCTGCAGTGATCGGTATTGCTGCGATTCTGCGATTGGCTTCTGGAATACTACTGTTGAAAAAGAAGGGGCGCGTCTTTTCGATAGTCGTTTCCGTCGTGGGACTGGCGACTGTTTTCACGTGCTACTGCGCACCGACCTCTTTAGCGTTGGCCATTTACTCATTGGTCGTGTTGATTCAACCCTCGGTCATGGAAGCGTTCAATCCGAGCCTTAGCAGGAGTGTCCCGTACTAATTTCGACTGGATCGCTATTATTATCGGCTAGTCCGGTCATACTTGGATGCATGTTCCACACTTCGGTGGCCCGCTTTCCAGATTGAGTTCCCTCGCATGCATCTCTTGCCAATCATCCTATTGGTATTGCTAATTGGCATGTTGACGGGTGCCAATTTGTTTGCCTTGGGCGCATGCTCGCTGTTGATTGTTTTTCAATTGGCACGATTCTATGCGAACCGCTGGTCCAGTAGCATAACGGTCGAAAGGCAGCTTACCAATACCGAGCTTCAGATCGGTGAAAGCATGGCGGTCGGATTGAGACTGCATAACAGTACGAGTTATTTTATCCCATGGTTATTTGCGGAGGACCTCTTGTCCAAACGCGTTACTTCGCAACCTAATCGCGCGTTGGAGGTGACGGGCTTTCCCGCCAAGCTGTACTTTTTTCGTCCGCGTCAAATCGCCTTGATGACCTATCAAATTCGAGCGGTTCGCCGCGGTTATTTTCAGCTAGGACCAACGGTGTTGGAGACCGGCGATCTGCTCGGCTTGCATCGCAATTACCGCATAGCCTCGGAGCCTCAATACGTTTTAGTGCTCCCTAAACTGGTGCCCTTGCAAGGGATGAATGTCTCAAGCCGCCGGCCGATGGGGGAGTTGCATATCAACGATCGAGTGATGGAAGATCCAACGCAAATGGTCGGTATCCGAGAGTATCGGGCTGGCGATTCGCTCAATCGCATCCACTGGCGCGCCACTGCCCGCACGGGCAAGTTGCATACGCGTGTCTTTCAGCCAACCTGTATTCAAGGAGCCATGCTCGTTTTGGATATGCATAAAGATACCAACCCAACTCGGAACGAACCTGTTCGAACGGATCTTGCAGTGTCAATGGCCGCTTCGGTTGCTCATACTCTTTACTTAATGAATCAACCTTTTGGCTTGGTTAGCAATGGGCGCGACGCGGCGGACCGCGTGCGGCAAAGGCAGCAGGAACGAGATTTTTCAGATCGCAATTCGGTTCGAGCCGGCGTCGAGATGAGCGTCAAGAGCGATCGGCTTCGCCCGGTCGTGGTAGACGCAAAGACCGGTCCCGAACAGTTTTCCGAGATTCACCGAACCTTGGCCCGGCTGGAGCGAACAGACGGGATGAAGTTGGTTGATCTTTTGATGGAGACGCAAAGTAAGCTGTCGCGACAATTATCAGTGTTGGTCTTTTTGCAAATCGTGGACGACGAGCTGGCCTTGGCATTGGGGTTGTTGCGAAGACGAGGGTTTTCGGTTTCGGCTATCGTCAACCAACACGAAAGGGATGGCTTGCAGGATTCCGCTGCAAGGTTGGTCGCGTACCATATTCCCGTTTTTGCGCTCCAAGACGAGGCGTCCATTCCTGTCGTTTGCAGGGATATGCTGCTTGCGGGTTGATCAATGCGTCGCAATGCAATAATATCGAGAGATAAAAATTCCTTAGGCCACTCTTGTCGAGAGCGACTTCCTCACCACCCAACCCAATGACCACGACCATTCCTGATTCGGTAACGACGCCCTCGCTCGACGGCTCGTTGCACTCGCCACTCTATCGACCGCTAAAAATCGGTGGCGTCCCTATTGGCTTTCCAGTGGTGCAGGCGGCGTTGAGCGGATACAGCGATTGGCCAATGCGAGTTATTGCGAGGCGTCATGGTGCATCGTACAGCTTGTGCGAAGTCATGCTTGATCGATTCTTGGTCGAACTCAAAGATCGCAAACGCACATCGCACTTCCTTCACAATACGCCTGAGGAACAGCCCGTCGCCGGGCAACTCATGGGTGCAGAACCTGAGCAGTTTGCGTTGGGGGCGATGAAGTTGGTGGAGGCAGGCTTCGCTGTTATCGATATCAATTTTGGATGTCCTGTGAAAAAGGTACTCGGCCGTTGCCGTGGCGGATTCCATTTGAGTCAGCCCAAGGTAGCGCTGGAGATTGTGAAACAGACTCGCGACATCGTCCCCTCGCATATTCCGGTAACCATCAAAATGCGCCGTGGGTTGGATGATACGCAAGAAAGTCGCGATCATTTTTTTGAGATCCTAGACGGAGCATTCGACTATGGCATTGATGCGATCACGGTTCACGGGAGAACCGTCGTTCAACGCTATGTTGGGCCAAGCCGATGGGAGTTTTTGAAAGAGGTAAAAAAACATGTCGGCCCAAACCGCATGATCCTCGGCAGCGGCGACTTGTTCACCGCCACCGACTGTTTACGAATGATGCAAGAAACCGGTATTGATGGGGTCACTGTGGCCCGGGGTTGTATCGGCAATCCATGGATTTTCGAGCAATGCCAAGCACTCTTTCATGGGAGACCGCTCCCGCCTCCACCCTCGCTTTTCCGACAGCGGGATGTCATCCTTGAACACTTCCAATTGGCCGAAGAACTTTACGGCCAAGACAAAGCCGGCATTCCCATGCGAAAATTTGGCATCAAGTATTCTGCCTTGCACCCGCAATCGCTCGAAGTGCGGGAGAGTTTTGCCCGCGTTAAGAACCTTCAAGAATGGTCGGCGGCATTGGACCGTTGGTATAGCCAGGACGGCCCAGGGATTTACCCCAGCAACGAGATACGCGAGCAGGAATGTGAATAATTTCCACAAGATTGCATTTCGCACTCATTGGACGGTTGAGCATTCGGCGCTCTCTGACGGTATGGAGGACTATTGGACGCGAATCTACAGGACGTTTCACTGCCCGACTGGATTATTGCCACATCAATCTGTCCGCTTTTGTTTTGAACCAGCGACAGATGTTCGCTTTTCGCTCAATGACATACCGCAGCCTTTGACTATTATTAAGGGTTTGGCGACGGCAACAATCACCGGTATGATGCAACCCATCAACCGCTTAGAAATAAACTGGCGAGTCGAACATTTAGAAGCACTTCAATTACCTGAGCGTTTTTTAGCATGGTTAGAAATATCGGACGAAGCCATAGCCGATGCAGCAGTCGATGCATGACGATCGCGCAAAGTGGGCTTTTGGGCTGGGCTGTAGCTTTTCAGTTTGGATGCGGTAACTCTCCCGCGGATCCAACAGGTAAGCCTGCAGTTGAGAAAGCAACCGCACCGGACGAAAGGACTGCCGCCGATCTCACGGCCCCCAATGCAGGCAATGGACAAACCACTGATGACAAAAAAACGATATCCAATCCCCCCAAGCCGGTAACGCCGCAGGCCAAACCAGTCGCTCCGCAGGCGGATGCGAAGCCAACCGAGTTACCCCTCGATCCCTCCGTCGACGTTTCTGCCTTGCTCGCAGCGCGACTTCCCCAAGAGGAACTGGATGTGGGTTGGATCCGACTATTCGATGGCCAATCGTTGATCGGATGGCGAAACGCAGGGAATGCAAACTGGAAGGTAGACGACGGAGCGCTGGTCGCTACGACCGGCGAAGCGGGACTGCTCTGCACTTCCGTTCGCTTCTCCGATTTCGAATTGATGTTGGAATACAAAGGGACCGACAAAACGAACAGCGGAGTCTTCTTGCGTACTCCGACGATCCCTACCGATCCTGCAAAAGATTGTTTTGAATTGAACATTGCCCCTCCTGACAATCCATTTCCAACCGGATCGCTTGTAGGGAGAGTAAAGGTCAGCGAACAAGTCGATGAACCGGAGGCAGGCGAGTGGCATACGCTGCACGCCATGGTCGACAGAGATCATGTTCAGGCTTGGGTGAATGGACAGCTGTCTGCAGACTACACCGACACAACCGCATTGACGGCTGGCTACATCGGCTTGCAGTTTCGCGAAGGTACGATACGGTTCCGCAATGTTCGAGTAAGGCCCATCACCTATGCGATTTTGCCAGCCAAGGACCTCAAAGAATTCAACAAACCTGCGGGGAGCACCCAAGCAGAGCTTAGCGACCAAGGGGCATTGACGTTGACGGGCGGCAAGGGACATATCGAATTGCTGCAACCGCACGCGAATTGTTGCTTGCAGTTTTCGATCCAGACTCTAGCCGATAACGTCAACTCAGGGCTCTTCTTTCGTTGCATTCCAGGTGAGGACATGAATGGGTACGAGTGCCAAGTCCATCATGGCTATAAAGAGGACCGACGGCGACCGGTCGACGCAGGAATGGGAGCACTGTTCCGTCGTCAGAACGCAAAAGCGGTGCTTTCTGATCCGGAGAATGAAACGTACTTAACTGTCATTGCCGATGGGCCGATGATCAGCACTTGGGTCAATGGGGTGCAAGTGGTTGACTGGAAAGACACGCGTGAGCCCAACGAAAATCCTCGCAAAGGATTAAAAACAGAGGCAGGTACGATCATGTTGCAGTCACACGACCCAGCCTGCAAAGTCCGATTCGATAGCCTGAACATCTGCCCATTACCGTAACCAGTGAGGCACGACAGTCCACGGATTGTATAGTAGCCGGTGTTGAACCTAATCGACTAGAATCTCTTTCAATTCCAAGCAAATCGTGTGGGATTCGAATTGAGTCGAAACGGTGTCGCTCGCTTTCAGAATGTTGCACTTTCGGAATGAAGTACCATCCGAATCCGTAAACCGCTCAAGCTGACAATCGACCAAGTTGACGATCCAATACTCCTTTACACCTGCACTCGCATATATACTTGCTTTACTGCGATCTTTCTGGAGAGAAGTATCAGCGACTTCGATGACCAAATTCACTTCGTTACCGCTAGGATGACGAGTTCGATAGTCGCTGTGAACGCCGCGAACGAATGCTAAGTCCGGTTCTGGTTCGCTTGTCATCGTAGTAATCGGCAATTGGCATCGACCGATCCAGCCGTGAGGAAGACTCCTAAAAAGACTTTGCGTCAAAAGCCCGACAACATAACCATGAGCCGGTCGGTGGTTCATTTTTTCTACGATCCATCCTTCGAGAAGCTCGACGCTTTCCTCTGGGGCTAGAATGCCCAATTCCCCGAGACGATGATACTCGTCGACCGTGAATCGACGGACCGGCCAAGGCGGTGCATCCAAGGCGATCGAAGTTATTGGATTAGAAATGGACATCGCAACGATTCCTAGGGGCCGGTCATTCCGACAGAGAAAGCACGGCGGAGACCGCCGTGCCAAACTAGCGGAGGCTCTACTTACCAGCCTTCTCTTTTTTCATCTCGTCCAAGAATTCTTGCATGTCCTCTTTCATTTCAGCCGGTGCGCTCTTAATTGCTTTGGTCTGCAATTCGATCGCCCGGTCCAGGTTTCCTTGGAGATGCAGTAGGTGTGCGAGCGTGTCTAAGATTGGACCGTTGGTTGGTTCCTTTTTGACTGCTACTTCGGCAGCTTCCGTTGCAGCACCGATCAATGTTTTGGGAAACTTTTTGTCGTCGCTTGCCGCTTCGTAAATGGTCCAAGCCAACTCATTCAAACTGGCAGCATCGATGTCCTTGTTTGCGGCAACTTCGGAAACTGCTTTCGCTGCTTCATCGGACTTCTTGCCGGAGTCAGCCACGATCGAAATCAACGCCTTGCTCTTTGCGATTGAAAGTTGCAGTTTTTGTTCGGGTTTGGCAGACTTGGAAATCGTTTCGATTTCAGCAAGCGCTTCGTCCGCTTCACCCGTTTCGATTTTTTTCATAGCCGCAAAGACAGCCACGCGAACTTCAACATCCTCGATCAAGACGATCATTGCTTCATCGCCTGCTGCATCTTCTTTGGCCTTCGCCAAGATCTTCATCGCGGCCTTGGTGTCCCCCTTTTGCATTGGGCGACTAAGCTTGGCCATGATCAAACCGAGTTGCTGCTCCTTTTCGAAAGCTTTCAAATAGGCATCCCGATCCCAGGTCCCTTCAACTACCTTGTCGAGTGGACCGTCCATTTCCATCGGATGCCCAATCCATTCGATCTGTGCCGTTTTGCCGACGATGAAGCAAGTTGGGATTCCATTCTGGCCGGCTGCTTCCATGTAATCCGCATTGACCGATTTGTCTGGATCGGTCGTCAAGCAATAAGCGCTCGTTAGTTTACCGTACGTGTTTTCTTTGTCTTCCTTTTCAGCGCCCTTTACTTGTCGCTTCAAGAATCCCTCGACTGTTTCCAAATCCTCGTCGCTAACGCTGATGAGCTGGACCCCTTTGTCGCCATACTTCTTCTGTGTTTCAGCCAAATGGGGCATACTCATGATGCAAGGCCCACACCAAGTAGCCCAAAACTCGACTACATAGACTTTGCCCGCTTCGAATTCCTTTACCGGCTTGAACTTGCCATTGCCGTTGCTGACCCAATGCTCGATATCCAGCTTGGGTGCCTTGGAGCCGATCGTAAGATCTTGTGCATTCGATGCCGCTGTGCACGCAAAGAACATTCCTAGAGTCGCCAAACCGAGCGACCATGGACTAAAACGTTTTGACATGGCTCTGTATCACTTTCATTGATGATTAGTTAAGGAGACTCTTTACTGACGAAATATCATAGCAGAAGTTCCGTTGCTAATCATAGTTAAAAACAGCGGCAAACGGGTTCATTTTGGCGATCTGCCCTAGATTGGAACCCAGTTCTCGGAAAGGAATCATAAAGGGACCATTGTCCGACGGGATGCAGATTGGACGGGTGAGGTGAGGCGGGTGAGGCTCCTGCCGAACCAGGGCATCGCAAACTCGACAGGGAC
>JBBRGW010000133.1:0-9434 GCA_038223525.1 Pirellulales bacterium | reverse complement strand
GAGGCTATCCTGCAAGAACTCGATAGCAAGATCACTTGGACGCAGCATATAGGCGACGGCGAGCGATTCATCCCCAAGCAACCTCTCGCGACATTGTCCGGCGAGACCCGCGATCTGTTGACTTGTGAAAGAACCATTCTTAATTTTCTAGGACGGCTTTGTGGCATCGCAACCTTGACCAATCGCTACGTGGCTAAAGTCGAGGGGACTAAGGCTCGCGTTTACGATACGCGTAAAACCACGCCGGGCTGGCGGCGATTGGAAAAATACGCCGTGCGATGCGGTGGTGGTCGGAATCATCGATTGGGATTGTTCGATGGGATACTGATCAAGGATAACCATCTCGCATGCCGGGCTTCGCAGGATGGCAATTTGTTAGATCCGGCAGCCGCAGTGCAGATGGCAAAGGCGTTTGTTGCAAGTGGTGCGTACCGATTCGAACACCCGCCGATGATAGAAATCGAAGTGGATCGCGTCAGCCAACTTGAGTCCGCACTAAGCGCCATGCCAGATATCGTATTGCTTGATAATATGAATTGCGATTTGCTAAAAGAATGCGTAGCGCTTAGGAATCGAAGGGCGCCAGCGGTCGAATTGGAAGCGTCAGGCGGAGTCAATCTTGAGACGATTGGAAGTATTGCGTTAACAGGTGTCGATCGAATTAGTGTGGGGGCCCTCACGCATTCGGCAATCAATTTAGATCTCGGGCTCGATTGGATATTGAACAATGGGTAAACACAGCTTTGAGGCCAAGAAGTTTCGAATTAAGGAGGGCGATTCGGTAAAGCTCGGCAAGATCTCTACGAAAGCAGGGAGCGAATTGGACAAGAAAGCCGACGGCGTTGAGTCGCTCAAAGCAGATAGTTTATCGCTGCAAGAGGCGCAGAACCGTCTGTTTGCTGGCGGGCAACGTTCGCTGCTCATCGTGTTGCAAGGAATGGACGCATCGGGGAAAGATGGCACGGTTCGGCACGTGATGAGTGGAGTAAACCCACAAGGGTGCAGGATTTATGGCTTCCGCGCGCCGAACGCCGAAGAAGTCCAACATCATTTTCTTTGGCGGCCGATGCGGTTTCTGCCACCGCGAGGCATGATCTCGATCTTCAATCGATCGTACTACGAAGAAGTCATGGTCGTGCGCGTCCATCCTGAGTTCTTGGGTGCTCAAAATCTGCCGCCGTTTAAGAAGCCCATGGACCTTTGGAAACAGCGTTACGAAGAAATTAGAGTCTTCGAGCAAACACTCGTCCAAAGCGGAACCAGCATCTTGAAGTTTTACTTGCACGTCTCGAGAGAGGAGCAGAAAGTGAGGCTACTAGAACGACTAACACAGCCAGACAAGCGTTGGAAGTTTAATGAAAATGACTTGGAGGAACGCAAACTTTGGGAGAAGTACGAAGAAGCTACGCAGGATGCGTTGTCAGCGACCAGCACCAAATCGACGCCGTGGTACGTCATCCCTTCCGATGATAAATGGTACGCCCGCGCAGCGGTGGCAGACATCATTGCCAACCACCTTGAGTCGCTCGATCTGCAATTCCCCAAGGTCTCGCCGGAAGACGAAGCGAAATTTGCGTTGCTTGCCAAGCAATTGCAGGAGCAAGGATAATGCTTTGCTAAGCGATGTTGCGCTTGCGGCTGCGTATAAATCAATGTGAACCGATAGCGCTGACCAGCGCGTCGATCATGTCTAACGCGGCTTTTTCAACAGCCGCTTGCCAACTACTGGCCGATTCGTACATCGCATTTTCATATGCGAAGATTATACCACGCGAGCTGTTCACGATTGCACCGAGACCGTTTGCGTCCATCCCGTATGCTACGTCGGAAGCGGAACCACCTTGGGCTCCGTATCCTGGGATTAGAATCCATGCATTTGGCATTCGACGGCGCATCGCTTGCAACTGCTCCGGATAGGTTGCACCGACGACAGCGCCAATTGCCCCGTATCCATTCGGCGAAGTGGCCGACATTTTTGATTGCGATTGCACGTAGTCCGCTACGCGTTCCGAGATCGATTTCGAGTCCACCGTCAAGTCTTGTAGGAAACCGCTTCCAAGGTTGGATGTTTTGACCAACACAAAGATTCCTGCGCCGACCGCGTTGCATTGTTCGACAAATGGCTGCAAAGTGTCTGAGCCGAGGTAGGGACTGACCGTAAGTGCGTCGGTTCCCCAGGCGCTCTGACCATTGCTGCCGAGATACGCCTTAGCATAAGCCGTCGCGGTGGTGCCGATGTCATTGCGTTTGGCGTCCATGATTACGATTAGCCCTTTGGACGAGGCGTAGGCGCAAACGCGCCCGAGCGCCTGTAGACCGTATGGACCAAGCTCTTCAAAGAAGGCGCTTTGTGGCTTAACGACTGGGACCAAGGCATGTGTTGCATCGATCACTTCGCAACAGAATTTCTCGTATGCGTTAGCCTGGCTTTCATACGATGACGAACGATCGACTCGAATTCCGATAGGGAGTTGTTCAAGTCGTGGGTCGAGACCTACACAAACTGGGTTGCCTTTGGTTTGAACGGCTAGGGCAAGGCGATCACCGAATGCTTTTGATTGCATACTTGAAGAGGCTATTTCTAGAGATGGACTACTTCTTGGGATTGGACGGTTTGGAAGGTTTAGACGTATCGGGTGGGGGCGTGACAACAGGTTTGGAATCCGTTGGCTTGGCCGTGGCGGGTTGCGAGTCAGGGGCGGCGATAGGTTTTCCAACCAGCAGCTTCAAGATATTCTCTGGGACTTTCTCCGCCAGGTAGTTCGGCAAAGGCTTGTCTTCTTTTGACTTATCCCCTTTCGGCAAGTCCGTTTCCGAATAGGGAGCTTCGTCGGTTAGCGTCAATACAAGCCGAACAGGAGTATTTTTTGGAGGGATATTTTCGGTGAAGGCCTCGAACATGAGGTTTGCATTGGACTGGTCGCTTTTCACCGAGACATCGATTGTTGAGGTGGTGAAATTGGATACCGAAATCAGCTCGCCGCTGTCACCCAGGTAGTGTTCCTTGCCCTCGTCGTCCTTGTAGATTTTGCTACCCGCAAAAACGAAATCCCACGCCATTGGTTTTTTTGTGCCTGCCTGCCGGATCCAGTTTTGTGCCAATGTTCCCTTGGTTTTTTGCGATTCGTCTAACCATAACACATAGATGCGAATGGTCGTGCCATGGGCCGGCTTAAACGGCTCGAAAGTCACTGTGCTTCCTGGTCTAGCATTGACTGCGAGCAAGCCTGCATGAACCATTTGCGGCCTCGAAAAAACGGCCACGATCGATTCGTGTTCCTTGGACCCAATCGGACATGCAAAGAGTTCGAGGGGAACCTGTCTTTGGGCAACGTACCCATCGAGTAGGACCACTTGTTCATCCCGATTGATCCAGATGCGATTCTCGCGATGAAGCACTTTGCTGTCTTTAGGTTCTTCGAATCGATCAGCGACCAATTTTCTCAATTCATCTGAGCTTTTCCAGACAAACTCTTCCTGCGCCGCACAGAGGGCCTGGAGGCAAAGAGGCTGGACGCAAAAGCCGAGCACGATTGCAGAAATGATCGAAACTACAGCGTATTGATTGATTTTAAAAGCGAACATCTTTGGAATCGATTCCTTGGATTGCAACCTGGTTGAGCAAGTCCTTTTTTGGACTGACTCCGCGAGCAAATGTCCATACACAAAATCCGAAAAACTTTTATTCCAAAACTGTTGGGAAGAAACCGCAACGAACCGCTTGCATCTTGAAATTCTGGAACAACAATTGGCGTTCTAACGAGAAGACGACGCTGCGTGAGCAACGTTACTGGCTCGTTGAGCAATCTTATCATTATTCGCTAACGTCGACGAGTGACCTATGGACTGGGTAAAGCCCAAGCATCGCGCCAGGCAACTGAAGCAATCCGAAACAATCGATTCGGAAGTTTCGGCAAGTGCTTGGCTTAAACAGCTTTGTGAGGAAAACGTAGCAATCTTGCAAACTTCTTTGCCTGTTCGAGGCTCGAAGGAAAGAGTGAAACCAACCCATGTTGGCGTAGCGGAATACTTGCGAGCGTCGATGTGGGGTACTGGTGTTTGGGAGGTAGAGAATAGCAGCCACCCCGAGTTTCTCAATGATCTCGTGGAGCTGTTCGGGTCGGCACCTACCGTTCTGAAGAAGCGAACGCGAAGCGGTAAGGGGAAGCCAGCGAGTCAGCCCGAACATGAATCCGATCCCGTTCAAATCGCTAGCGCGACGAAAATTGGTAAATGGATAACGCAACAACTGCCCAAGGCGAGTTACGATCCTTACGTTGCCTTGACCTGCGTCGGATGGATCCATTCCTTGCCTGAAGTCGGTCGAAATATTCCTCCCACGCTTTGGCTGGAGGTACTGCAATGCGCTCTGACGCAAGTCGACCGGGCTTGGGAAAGCGGACCAACAGAAGGACTCTTTCCTTGGATGGTGTGGTCCTGTGAGGTGCCGCTGGCGTTGGCAAAGCAACTGTCGCATTTAGGAGGGAAAGATCGGATCGTTAGCGAAACGCTGAATCGGATCGCTTTGTTGTTGGAACAATCTGCCGACGATCCACAGAGCTTCTTGGCCAAAGGAGGTCAAGATCTTCGCGCTTTACTCGCATGCATCATGCGTTGCCGTTGGGCAGCCGATGCGGTAGGGGCTCGCAAATGGTTCCCGCCGCAACGCAAAGCGATCTCGAAGCTCGCTATTGCCGCCTTGGCACTCAGCGATGCGGATGGCAAGCAGATGCTGTTTGACCCTTCGGACACTTCGCTGGACGAAGAGTTTTGGGTCATGCTCAATCAACTCGCTGGAAAGAACAAAAAACTACAGCAATCGACCGCCTGCGCATTACCGGATAGCATCGGCAAAGCCATCGGAGAAAAACCATCGAAGCTTCGCAAAGACCCGACCACCGACGTTGCACTTCCTAACTACAGCCATTATTGGGAAAAGAACTGCATCGCCACTATGCGACGGTCCTGGAGAGAGCGAGGATGCCGCGTCGCAGTCGATTTTTCTTCGGATGTGATTTGGCTCGATGTTGTTGGCAACGATGGGAAACGCGTTGTATGCGGCGACTGGGATGTCGAGATCTACTGCAATCAAAAGCAATTGCAGACCGATGTTTCTTGGCAAGAAGTATGTTGGTTTACAGATGACGATGTCGACTACCTCGAACTGGAATGCGAAGTCGAGGGTGTTTGCAAAATCCAGCGTCAGGTAATGCTGATGCGAGCTGAGGGGGTCGTCTATTTTGCAGATGCGTTGATTGCACAGAATCCCGAACAATGGTCTATCAAGTCAACATGGACGTTGCCCAGCGATATCGAATTGCGCCCCGAGCCCAAGACCACTGAGGGCAAACTAGTGCGATCCGATAGCGAGCATCTCACCGCTGCGTTGCTGTTGCCGGTTGCGATGCCCGAGTGGCGCCGCTCACCGAGCCACAGTCGGATGGAATGCAAAGGAACGCAGCTTTCGATGCAATGCGAATCTTCGGCCAAGAGCTTATACAACCCGTTGGTCATGTCGCTTCGCGGAATCGAATCGTCCCCTGCGTATACATGGCGTCAATTGACTATCGCCGAAGAACTTCAAAACCAACCGCGAGAGATCGCCGAGGCGTATCGTGTTCAAGTGAATCGCGACCAGTGGGTCTTCTACCGATCCCTGACTCCGTGCGCCCGCCGTACGGTCATGGGACTGCATCTCAACACGGAGTTCTATGCCGGGCGATTCTCCCGCGAAGACGGATTGTTTGAGCCCGTAGTGGAAGTGAATCCAGAGTAGGGCGTCGCGTAACGCAAAGGTCACGCTCGGCAAGAGTGACCTACGGTAGGGTCGCACCTGCCGGGTCTGCCGGGTACGACGTTTGGAGCCAGCCCAATGTTTTCATTGATGAAAATGCTTCGCAGCGTTGCCTGAAAAGGGGCTAGGGAGAAACCCCATGGCTTTATTGTCACATGACTCACTATGTCGAACTGCAATGCAAAAGCAATTTCTCCTTTTTGGAGGGGGCATCGCATGCGCATGAGTTGGTCGAGCAAGCGGCACTGCTAGGCTATTCTGGACTTGCGATCACCGATCGCAATTCACTCTCTGGAATCGTTCGCGCTCACACGGCTGCTTGTGACCAGTCACTTCCGTTTATCGTCGGAAGCGAATTGCATCCCGTAGACGGACCGCCCGTGGTTCTTTGGCCACAAAGCCGTGTTGGCTACGCTCAACTTTGTAAACTGCTTTCGATTGGTCGACTGCGGGCGGAGAAGGGGCAATGTTGCTTGTCCTGGTACGACATTGTCGACAACAGCCAGGAGTGCATCGCTGGCTTTGTACCGCGGCTACGCGATTCGAATATCGCGAATAGTCTAGAGAATCTCAATATCGATTCAGACTCCCCGCTTGCGGTCAAGCCTATACCGAAGCGTCCTTGGTGCGAGGCGGGTTGCGATTTCGATCCGAAGGATCTTCAGAAATGGTCGATGTGGCTCAATCTGTTCCGCGAAGTGTTCGGAAAGCGTGGCTATCTGATCGCGAGCCTGCACCGAGGAGTGGATGATCCGGCTTCTTTGTCGCGATGGATGAATGCCAGCGACGAGGCAAAGGTTCCGATCGTTGCGACAGGCGATTGCCTTTACCATGTTCCGGAACGTATGCTGCTGCAAGACTGTCTGGCTGCGATTGCATCCGGAACGACGGTCGATGCGATCGCAGAGTCCCGTCCGATGAACGCGAGCTTCGCCATGCAATCGATAGCGTCAATGGAAAGGAGCTTTCGCGAGTGTCCCGAAGCAATTGCGGCGACTAGCGAGATCGCGTCTCGGATCGATTTTTCGTTGAAGTCGCTGCGTTACGAGTATCCTTTGGAAGCTTCGCCGGTCGGTGTGCAGCCCATTGATTACCTGAAGCAACTGACATGGAAGGGGGCGAAGGAGCGTTATCCAAAGGGAGTGCCCAACAAGGTAATCGTGATGCTCAAGCACGAGTTTTCGATCATCGAAGACTTGCACTACGAGCCCTATTTTTTGACGGTTTGGGATTTGGTGCGTTTCGCTAGGTCTCGCAATATCCTTTGCCAAGGTCGCGGTTCCGCGGCGAACAGCGCTGTCTGTTTTTGTTTGGGGGTGACGAGTGTGGACCCAAGCCAATACGATCTTTTGTTTGAGCGATTCATCAGTCGTGAACGGAACGAGGCGCCTGACATCGACGTCGACTTTGAGCATCAGCGACGCGAAGAGGTAATACAGTACGTTTACGAAAAGTATGGGCGGCATCGAGCAGGCATGACAGCAGCCGTTACCACGTACCGTATGCGATCGGCTGTGCGAGACTGCGGGAAAGCGATTGGGCTCTCTCAAGATCGAATCGATTCGCTCGCCAAGATTGTAGAAGGACGCGGTGGCGAGGAATCGCTCGAATCCAAGTGCACCGCGGCGGGCATCGACCCCAAATCAATGATTGGCGCTCGGTTCCTTTACTTGGTTCAGTCATTGCTCGGCTTCCCTCGCCACTTGTCGCAACATACCGGCGGGATGGTCATGACCCATGGGGCACTACATGAACTGTGCCCTATTGAAAACGCTGCGATGCCAGGGCGAACCATCATTCAATGGGACAAGAACGACCTGGACGAATTGGGGATCCTCAAAGTGGATTGCTTGGCGCTCGGAATGCTCTCTGCAATTCATCGCAGCTTGGATTTAATCGGCGATCATTACCAGCGTCCATTGACGCTTGCGAGCATACCGAGCGCGGACAGCGCCGTTTACGACATGATTTGCCAAGCGGATACGGTAGGCGTTTTTCAGATTGAAAGCCGCGCTCAAATGAGCATGCTACCGAGACTGAGGCCTCGCTGCTTTTATGATCTTGTAATCGAGGTTGCAATCGTTCGCCCGGGTCCGATTCAGGGGCAAATGGTGCACCCCTATTTGAAAGCCCGGCAAACGGGAAACCAACCGGACTACCCAAACGAAGCGATCGCGCAGGTCCTTCGGAAAACGATGGGCGTCCCCTTATTTCAGGAGCAAGCGATGCGTTTAGCCGTGGTTGCTGCCGGTTTTACTCCAGGCGAAGCGGACCAGTTGCGACGGGCCATGGCCGCTTGGCGACGCCCCGGAGTCATCGACAACTTTAAACGGAAGTTGATCGAAGGCATGGAAGTTAACGGACTGGATGCCGTGTTTGCCGAGCGGGTTTTTAATCAGCTGAGAGGATTTGGCGAGTATGGATTTCCTGAGTCGCACGCGGCTAGTTTTGCGCTCTTGGTATACGCTTCGTGCTGGATCAAACATCATTATCCAGAGGTCTTTTGCTGCGCCATGCTCAATAGTCAACCGCTTGGGTTTTATGCGCCGGCTCAATTGGTTCAGGATGCCAGGAGGCATGGTGTCGAAGTGCTCGCGCCGGACGTCAACGCGAGTCGATGGGATTGCACGCTCGGAGTGGATTTGCTGCGGGGGGAGCCAAACGTGACGACGCAACGGCTTCCTATCCGGTTAGGGCTCCGAATGATTCGCGGGTTGCATGAGCAAGAAGGCCATCGCATCGTCGATGCCAAAACAATGGGAATGGATTTCGTCGATCAAACCGATCTGGTTCGTCGCGCAGGGTTGTCGCAAGCGACACTCTCGATCTTGGCAGATGCAGGCGCATTGGAATCGCTTTCAGGGGATCGCCGAGCGGCCTATTGGCAGTCTCTCGCGCAGGAGCGAAAGCAGACTGCGATGCCGCTCTTTGATGCCAGCGATATGGATCATGACGAGCAGTTGCCAGAGAGCCTAACGCGTATGACACCGCTCGAAGAGGTCTACACGGACTATGAAACCACAGGCGTTTCGCTGAAGGGACATCCCATCGAATTCTATCGCGAAAAACTGTCTCAGTTGAGAGTGACGCCCGCGAACGATCTACCGAACATAACCAACGGCCGATTCATTCGGGTCGCGGGCTTGATACTCTTAAGACAAAGACCTGGTACAGCGAAAGGAATCACATTTGTAACCATGGAAGACGAAACCGGTGCGATCAATTTGGTGATTCGCCCGGAGACTTGGAAGCACCATTATCTTTTGTGCAAACAATCCAACGCTTGGCTGGTACACGGGATACTGGAAAACCGCCAAGGAGTCATCCACGTCCTGGTGGGTCGCGTTGAGGATTTGCAAACGGTGATCAGACCTCTCGATGTGAAGTCCCGCGACTTTCGATGAAAGGTCCTTTCTTCGTTGCACGACGCTCCTGGGCTGTGATTTTATAGTACCAATCACGCTCCGCGTGATTTCCGCAGTTCAAAAACCTATGGTTTTTGAGGCAACATCACGCGGAGCGTGATCAGTACTTTCTTCGGATCCAAAAAATCGCAGGCGTTCCGCAGACGGGCGCCTCATTAACGCAGCTTTTGCGGAGTAAAAGGCGACCATGTTTTGCACCTATCCGTTGGATGTGT
>JBBRGW010000132.1:0-9469 GCA_038223525.1 Pirellulales bacterium | reverse complement strand
GCAGAATCATTGCGTTAAATCAACTGTCTTTCTTTCGCGATCTTTGTGCTCTCTTGCGGCCACAATTACATACCGTTCCAACTAGGATGACGTTTTTCGATAAAGGCGGTTAAGCCTTCTTGAGCCTCGAGGCTATGCCGGGCACCTAGGTGAACTTCTAGCATTCTTTGAGTCGAGGTCGATTCGTTGGCAACGTATGCTTTATTGAGAAGCGTCTTGGTCGCTTCGATCGTGAGAGGACCGCCGGACAAAACACCCAGTGCGATCTTGATCGCTTCTTCCAAGAGATCATTGCGATCCACGACCCGTTGTAGCAGCCCGATTTGCTGTGCTCGAATCGCGTCGATCGAATTTCCGACTAAGAACAACTCTCGCAAATCCCCTTCGCGTATCTTGGGGCTCAACACGCCACAGATGAGAGCTGGCAACAAGCCTCGTTGCGCCTCGGGGAATCCGACTTTTAGATCCGATGTGCCGATCGCAATATCGCAAGCCGCCATAAGACCAGCTCCTCCTGCATAGGCGCCACCATGCGCGGCCGCAATGGTGACTAGACGAGTTGTTCTCATCAATTGAAGGGCTCTTGCAACGCACTCCGCAGAGTGCTGGACGAGGTCCGGGTTGCATGCTTCGTCTAAGTCCAATCCCGAACAGAAAATCGGTCCTTCGCCCCGAAGGATCAAGACTCGGGTGCTCTTTTCTGCTGACAGTCGGTCGACGTGTTCACACAAGGACTCAAGCAATTCGATGCAGAGCGCATTCCTACGCTCGGGGCGATTGAGCGTTGCCAGCGCAAGTCCAGGCTTAAGCATTTGGATCGTAACCAAGTTGGACACGCGAATTCTCCAAGCATGAGGATATCAAAGGCCTACCCACATTTGAATCCACATCCCCTTATAGGGTTTCGATACCAAAGCGAGAAAGCCTCTATGGATACTTCTCATTCTACACTGCCGTGCTCAAAGGAATGCCTTATGATGGGGCATTGTCCAAAAATCAAATCCATTGGGTGACCATATGCGAATCGACGGCAACACAATCTTGATCGCCGGGGGTAGTTCTGGCTTAGGCAACGCTTGCGCTCAGCGACTTTTACGATTAGGTGCGCGGGTGTTATTGTTGGACATTGCAGCACCTCCTGAAAAGATGATGGCTTCGTACTCCAGCAGCTGTATTTTCGCAAAGGCTGACGTGACCAACGAAGATGATGTTCAATCTGCCATCGACGAGGCAGTTCAAGTCTTAGGCCCACTCTCGGCTGCGGTGATTTGCGCCGGGATATTGCATTCGGAACGATCGGTCGGTCGAGAAGGCCCGGCATCTCTGAGCGCGTTTCGACGCGTGATCGAAATCAATTTGATTGGGACTTATAATGTGTTGCGATTGAGCGCCGAGGCGATCTCCAAAAAATCGGTCGACGATCCTGCGGACGAACGAGGTGTGATCGTGATGACTTCGTCCATTGCGGCCTTTGACGGCCAAACCGGTCAAAGCGCTTATGCCGCATCGAAAGGGGGCATCGCATCAATGACCTTGCCGATTGCCCGCGATCTCAGTCGCATTGGAATTCGAGTCGTCAGCATCGCACCGGGTGTCTTTGAAACCCCGATGATGACCGTTGCGCCTGACAAAGTTCGCCAATCATTGTTGGATGAAACAGCGTTTCCAAAACGGTTTGGCGAACCGGACGAGTTCGCGTCCACCGTACAGCATGTTATCGAGAACCCAATGTTCAATGGTTGCACGCTAAGGCTCGACGCGGGACTACGCATGCCTGCGAAGTAGGATGAGCAAGGTAGAGACGATCGCAACAATCATTGAGACTCGCCCAACTTTTTCCAGCATTCGTCGCTGGGTCATGATGCGACGCCGCATCAATCGATGTTTCCAATGCACTTGCAATTTACTCCACGGAGAGAGCGCCATGATAGCACCGATGCACAAGTACACATGGAAATAACCATGGAAGCTCAATCAGGCGGAATGTGCTAGAGACCGTAGTGGACGAGGCTACGAGTCCTGAACTGCGGGACTCAGTGCTAAATTGCTTCGAACCCTCAGAAGGTGACAAAACTTTCTCAAATTCCGGCGTGTAACATCACTTCTTTATGGATTTCACAAACTCTCGGAAATCATCGCGAGGGTGCAGCGATTCCAAATCGGTGTCTCGTCTTAAGTTCTCGTACCGTGACTTATCTTTGAAATAGTCGGAGGCCACCAACTCATTCAAAAAGCCGACCGCTCGTACCGCATAAAATTCTTGCTTTTCACTGGCCAGTTTAGACGCCAATGCAAATGCGCAGGCCATGTTGTACTTGATATCATCCCGATTGCTCGGCTTTGCTTTCTCGAGAAACCTTTCGGCGGTCGATTCGAGGTCGTCTAATTTGCCCAGCCTTATCTCTCCAACCCATAAAATTGTTTGTGCCAACGCGTCATACTTGGTAACCCAGTCCAACGAAGCGTTGTCTCGTGAGACTTCATTGAGCAATGCGAATGCCACTGATTCGTCTTGTTGAGCTTTGACTTCATCCTTTAAAAACCGGTGGAGAGTGGCTCGCGCGCGAACGGCCTGGATTTTTTGCAATCGATATGGGAACGCTTTGGGGTTTACCAGCAACAATTGATCGAACAGTTCGATTCCTGCCTGCATTTGCTTTAAGCCGAGTTCCCTATCTTCTTGTGTTTGACTTCGAAGGCTACTAGCCACACCGCGGTAAACGGCAACAATGCCGCGCGTGTACTTGTACTGCGCCGCATATCTTGTGTTGGGGGGTGGTAGTTCCTTGATCGCTTCTAAGACTTGCCACGCTTCTTCGTAACTCTTAGATGCGAGAGGAATCTCATTATTCGACAGGGCGTAGGCTCCCTCGACCGCCAATGAAAAACCAAAAGCAAGTCGATCCACGAAACCACCTCTATCTTGCTCACCAAGCTTGCGAGCCGACAACATGAAGCCATCGAGAGCGCTCCGGCCTGCCTCGGGCTCAGTGGCGAGCAAGAAATAGATTTGATGCGATTGCGCCTCGACCAATCGAATCTGGAATTCCCGGTTGCTGGTTTCCGCAGCGCAGGCGGACTTTGCCAGATCGACGGCGGTACTGTAGTTTCTCGCAGCATCCGGGTATTTGCCGGACAGCGCAAAGATATCAGCAGTCATACTCGCAACTTCCGAACCAGAAGAATGGTAACGGGCTGTTTCTGGAAACCTCGCAATGAGTCTTGCATAGATCTCGCTAGATTTTTCGGCTGCTTTTAGACTCGCATCTAAATTATTGAGCATTAGATAGGCTTCCGAAACACGCATCTGTGCCTTGGCAGCTTCGACTTGAACACGAACATCCTGTTTGTTTTCGTCTCCAAAAGTACCATAGAAAACGACTGCATCCTCTAGGACTTTTTGCCGTTCCTCCTGTAGCTCTGGGCGGGATGCCCAACGCTCGCCAGCGGTGCGGACCATCATTTGGTCGACCGCTTCGATCGCTTTATCAAGACGTTTTTCAGCCAATGAACGTTGAATTTTCGCTTCTTCGGTTGCCTGAAGTGCAACGTCCCTTTCGAATTGCAATCGACGATTGGACGAATAAATGATCCCCACAACGGAACCAATGGCAGCCAATACAATCAGGCCGGTGAATGCAACCGCAGGATGCCGCCACAACCATCTGCTGCCACGCTCAACTGCCGATATCGGACGGGCCTCGATCGGCTCACCAGCCAGAAATCGAATTAGTTCCGCTCGCAGCTCACCAGCCGACGCGTACCGTTTGGATGGAGCCTTTTCGATAGCTTTCAAACAAATCGTTTCCAGATCGCGCGGGACTGACGGGTTCAGTTGTCGAGGAGCGATTGGGGGTTCCTTGATCACTTGAATGATCGTATCGATCGGGTTGGCTGACTGAAATGGAGGCCTACCTGTCAGCATGCAGTAGAGTATCGCACCGAGCGAATAGACATCGGAAAGCGGTCCCACGTTGGCAACGCGACCGTCGGCTTGTTCGGGTGGCATGTAGCTCGGAGTGCCAAGTACTTGGCCGGTTCCTGTTAAGTCGGAATTGCCATGCATCTGCTTGGCTAGACCAAAATCTGTGACTTTCGGAAGGAAAGCAAAGTTAGAAAGAGATGTGCGAGCCGCGAATGGTTCCGCGGATGACAGTGAAATGCTTCTGGATTTCTTGGAGTTGGATTCGGTGTTGCCTTGAGTCGTGGAGCCTTTGGAAAGCGTGGCAGATTGCCCTCGCGAGCTGTCCATTCCATAGGCAGTGGATTCGGATGCGAGCAAGATGTTTCCGGGTTTGAGATCGCGATGGATCAAACCTCGATCATGCGCGTACTGAATCGCATCGCATACACGTGCCAAACATTCAGCAGCGGCCTTCGGATGGAGAGGACCATCCTTGAGGATAGCAGCCAAGCTCGGGCCATCCACATACCCCATAGAGAAGAAGTGTTGTCCATTGTGGCTGCCGATTTCATAGATGGGAACGATCGCGGAATGGTCCAAACCCGCGGCCGATTCGGCTTCCAAATAAAATCGCTTGACATCGTCTTCGCTGGCAAGCTGCCCAGTAAGGATCATCTTTAGGGCAACGATCCGATTGAGGCTGATCTGCTTCGCTTGATAGACAACCCCCATTCCGCCTCTGGCGATCTCGCTTAGGATTTGGTAGTCGCCAAAAATTTGTCCGTGCGGTTCTGATGTTCGTCCATAACGATCTTGTCTCGCATTGGGCGCAAGAGTAGGGGCGTCGGAATCGGGGGAGACACCAAGCGAACCTACATGCTGCAACGTTGACTCGGATTCAAAATCACTTGGCACTTCGCGGTTCGACATTCAAAACAACTTTTAAGGGTAAGGAACAAGGATAGGAGACACAACTACGATCTGATAGCAGTGTCAATTAGGAGCCGATTCTTGCCTGCGTCTCGGCGATACGCAGCTGCGTAGGTCCGCATCTCCGAGGCGGATGAACACGTCAAAGCTCTGCGATCTTCAAATTTCGATATTCGCACTTCACCTCCACGCCGCCGTGAATCTGCAATCCAATGGGAGCTGCACCGGAGAACTTGGAGTCGGTGTATCAGAGGCTTTTTCGCCACCTGGACCCATCCTACCTAAGGCAGGATAACGAGTCGGCCCCCTCCGTTCTTCGAATTCGGATTTTTCTATACATCTTTTACCACATATCTTTTTGTCGATCGAACGTTCCGCCAAACGGCATGAGTCCAGGCACCCTCCCCTCGCTTCGCTCGACCCTCCCGGCGGGAGGGTGAAGTCAATCTCCCGCCGGGAGAGTCGGTCTGAAAGGCCGGAGTGGGCTTGCATCACACTGGTAGTATTCATTCTGCCGATCGCCTTAGCCCTCAAATGGTTTGCCGATCAACTCCTTCCACCGCGTGAGCTGCTCTGGCGTCAATACCTCAAGTATGTGCTTCATCGTGTTTTGCGTTACGGCGGATCTTGCTCTGTCGAACTTCAAGCGTCCGTCCCGCGGTGGTCTGCCGAAGTCTATACCACTTGAAAAACCAAATGATGAAGGGCCGCCGAAGCCAATAGTTCCATCCTTGCCGCTTTCGCCTCCGTGCTGGTTTTCCTTGGCACGGTTGTTGTCACGACGGTTTGGGCGTGTTTCCTCAATGATGCGACTAATGTCAATGGATTGTGGCCGGGACAAGGAGAGAGCAACAACTACCTCCGAAGTCTTGAACGTAAATGGTAGTTGCTCTTGGCGAACAATCTGCCTCAGCCTTTCCAACTGAACCGGCGAAAGTTGGTTGGTGATGAATTCATTCAAATTCCGTGCCATGAAGGTCATTGCCGTGTTTTCATTAGATAGACCTCCGACAAATTGATTTGCGATGGATTCTCGCTCGTTGTTAAACGCTCGAACGGCGGTTTCAATTTCCATAGCTTTGTCTGGTTCTATCCCTAATTCACTTTGCACTCGCAGGTCACTCAACGCGCGTAAGGGATAGATATGGTCTAACGTCCGCAACTCCTCAAGCATATTGGAGACGCGAGCAGATATCAGCTCAAGTTCTTGAGCTTGTGTCGGATCATCAGCCCGATCTCGTAAAAATTCCTGATAAAATTCAAGTGATGTTTCGAGAAAAGTACGGCGTAGGTCCTGGAGATCTGGTCGATAGGCAAGCTCACTTTCACTGAGCATGCTAAAGGCTTCGACTGCGTTTCGAGCATGCTGAAACCCTCTCTGAGCTCGCTTTAGGGCGGAAGCCGTATTTTGTTGTTCTCGCCAAATCAGCAGGGTTGTAGCGAGCAGTGTAAGTGTGGCCACAAAAAGCAATCCGCCGGCAACTGCCACCGTCTCACTATTACGGCGTCGCCATTTGTTGAGACGTTCGAAAGCGGTCGGTGGTTTAGCTGCAATCGGTTTGTTATCCAACCAAGCCTGCAGGTCGTCGGCGAATGCAGTCGCGGTTTGGTATCGATCGCTGGGGGACTTGGCAATAGCTTTACGAACAATCGTGTCCAGCTCCATCGGTAGCGAAGTGTCTATAGACCTGGGCGACGGAGGATCACGCGTTTCCAATTCGTTTAGCATCTCACGATAGCCATCCCCTTGGATCGCCGGTTGCAACGTTAGGAGTTCATAAAGCGTGACGCCGAGTGAATAAATATCCGTTCGATGATCCAATTCGTCACGATTGCCCGTAGCCTGCTCCGGGCTCATGTATCGTAGCGTTCCCAAGGGATCGCCGGTACGAGTCAGATTCGAAACTTCGGTTTGTACATGAGCCAGACCGAAGTCCGTCACCCATATCTTCCCAACTGTATCGAGCAACAGATTGGCGGGTTTGATGTCGCGATGTATAACACCGTACTGGTGGGCATGCTCGATCGCAATCACCGCTTGATACACCATTCGAACTGCAGTGCGGTAGAAGCGTTGGCGTTCGGATAAACCGCTAGCTGTAATGGCTGAATGCCGCGGTGTCGTGTCTTGATTCTTGCCGGACCGTTCATAGCCCGAACCCACCGTGGCATTTAGAACTGTCGCCCGTTCGTCCCAATTCTTCGAACGCAGAACTGCGATTAGTTCGGCGAGTGTGCTGCCATCGATCAACTGCATCGCATAAAAATGAACGCCTCGATCGTTACCAACCGCGTAGACTGGTACAATATTGGTGTGGTGCAATGCGGCAGCGGCGTGCGATTCATTTCGAAAACGTTGCAATCGCACCTGATCGAGCCCACTTGCAAACGGCAATACTTTTAGGGCGACTCGCCGCCCCAATGATAATTGAATGGCCTCGTAGACAATGCCCATGCCGCCGCGACCCAGCTCACCGACGATTTGAAAGTCTCCAATCGGCTTCAATGTGAACTCACTGTCTGGAACGGCCATGGCTGGAGGCTTCGTAGCTGACGCACGGTGAACCAACGCCAATCCCTCAAGAGAATAACGCAGTTTACTTGCGATTTCAGGGTATTGAACCAAAAATTGGTCTATCGACGGTGCAGTACGCATATCCAGCATTCGCATGTAGAGCTTTACGGCGGCAACAACTCGCGAATTTAGATCCTCATCGTTGCCACAGTTCAGTGATTCACTGGCGTCGTCAACTGCCATCTGCATCTCCCATAGAAGCTCTCAGTTTCGCTAGTCCTCGCACCCACAGCTTTTCCACGCTATCAACGCTTCTTCCCATCAACTTTGCGACCTCAGCGAACGGTAACCCCTCCAAGTTCCGAAGTACGATGGCTTGGCGGTAGTCCTCCGGCAATGACTCCAAGGCTTCTGCGAGTTGCAAAAAAGCTTCATTGCGAGCAGCCTGCTGGCTCGGAGACGAGACTTCGTTAACTCCCCGCCCATGTAAAAAATCGGACGCATTGGAAAGCCCCTGACTGAGTTGCTGTTCCATGCGAGGGTCGCGTTTTTGCGTTCCGATGTATTTTCGAATATGCTTCGCTAAGATGTTCGATAAGATACCGCGAAGCCACGTTGCAAACTCTTCGGCGGTTCGCCCTCGAAAATCAACAATACCGCCGTACGCTGCCAAGCAAACGTCTTGGGCAATATCCGACGGATCTGCCTTAGCCTGCATATGGTGATGCAACTGAGTGCGAGCCAAGAACACTATGTATTTCCGATAACTCAACAGCAACTCGCCAAGAGCCTCGCGATCTCCATTGCATGCAGCATCGATCAACTTCGCAGCCTCGCTTCTAGATGGATGCGGATCAAAACGGAACTTGTCCTGCAATACTCTTTCCTTAAAAACTATTCACGGATGTTCAGACCTACACCAGCTTACTCTGGAATGGAACAACCGCATACCGCAGCAAGCGGCGAAAAACGCGATCGACGCGGGCCAGATCAAGAACAGCACCGGACGACTGCTTTCCTGAACAATGCCTGTCCATTCGCCAGCCAATTCGAGGAGCATCGTCCGCTGTTGCTCAGTCAGTTTGTCTCCCCGGATACCTTCGGGTTCAATCATTTTTCCCTCACGTCCCGGCCCGAGAACTAGATCTTGCATCTGGATTCCGAGTATGGCTTGCTTTCGCTGGTCTTCATTAAGTGAATTGACAAGTGAGAATGCCTTGTCAACCTCGCCCCCCAAAGGCCGAACTGACTTTCCCTCGAGTTCGAACGTCGCAGGCTGTGCACCGGTATGGCTCGGTGCAAGTGTTCCCTGGTCCCCGACCATGGTGATATTGATTCCTAAATGATGTCCGCCGAATTGGATCATCCACGGTTCCGTTGCAGACGGGCTACCTAGAAACGACACAAAGTAGTTGTCACGCCCAAACCCCAATCCTCCCGGTCCGCCACGGCCTGGCCCACCGCGACTACCACTTGATTCATTTTTTAACACTTCGTCCGATTCTACGATCTGAAATACTTTCTCGTATCCCTTTTTGCTCAGAGCCGCGTTTAGGACTGACCAAACTGCATCGCGTTGCGTTTGGGTCAAGTCACCCATTCGCAATCCAGCACGCTTGTACAAACCGAAAGGGAGGTTCGACCAACGTTTTCGCTGTTCGTCATTTCTAAAATCAAATACGAGCTTCTCGCGTTGTGGTTGGTCTAATGAGCTCATCAATTGTTGGGCGGCTGTCACCGTTCCCTGAATCCCTGCCACCTGCGATAGCCTCTCTTGTGCAAAGGCAACCGAGCCAACCTCCGATACAACGCAGATCATGGCAACTAAAAATCGAATCAACACCGTCAACCTCAATAAAGTCGTTTGGGTTCAGATCAAGTATCTTTGCCAAGTCCGCGAGCAAATGGCTGCTAGTTAGAAAGTTGCGATTGATTCCGAAAATCGCCAGATATTCGAAAAAATTCGTCTCAAACCGTTGTACCGACAAGGGCTTTCTTTCGATGCCGGTAGCCGACTACCTGGAGTTGTTAGACTAGGAACAAAATCGCCCCTCCACCGTCCCAGCACCGCGGTTTCTCGCTCTGAAACGAAAAACTTGCACGCCTTTTTCCTCTCGCGA
>JBBRGW010000131.1:0-9477 GCA_038223525.1 Pirellulales bacterium | reverse complement strand
TGCGACCGACCGAACGAACCCGCTGCGGGGTTCGGAATAAGTAGCGGACGAATCTGTTATGGATGCTGAGGGATGGCGTAGAACCATCTCTGGTCGATTTTCAATCGGAGCCGGTTCTTGCCTCGGTTTTGCGGTAAGGACTTCGGAGTAGCTCTTCGGCTCGGATTCGGGTTTGGTTGAAACGTTTGCTTTACGCCAGCGAACTACGTCGCTGCCGCTGTTGGGTTCGCTCGGACGAAGGCTATTGGCAGGTACAGAGGCCGGCGCATCCGCACTCGTTGGCTTGGCGAACGGTTGCGGCGACCAGCCGTTCGATTGTTGCGCTTGGGCGGATGAGTGGGTCGCCATTCCGAGAAGCAGTCCGCTGATCAACGCGGACTTGAAGGCATTAGAATCTCGAAGCGATTCGAGCAATGTGTGCCGAAGCGATCGGCACATACTCTTTGTCAGACTAGTTGTCTGAGAGTGCATTGAGTTCCGAACTGTAATTTGGAGCTTCTTGTGTAATAGCGATGTCATGGGGGTGATTCTCGCGGACCGTTGCGGCCGAAACCTGGATAAAACGTGCGTCCCTGCGAAGCTCGTCGATGGTTTGGGAACCGCAGTAACCCATTCCAGCTTTTAGCCCGCCAACCAGTTGATAAACGTAATCTGCTAGCGGTCCCTTGAACGGCACACGGCCTTCGACTCCTTCAGGGACCAGTTTTGACAACTGGTCCTGCGAGCCTTGACGGTACCTTTCACTTGACCCTTTGATCATCGCACCTAGTGAACCCATGCCTCGGTAGGCTTTGAAGGTTCGACCTTGGTACAAGATCATCCGACCTGGACTTTCCGCTAAGCCAGCGAACAAGCTACCGATCATCACGCAGTTGGCGCCCGCTACGAGCGCCTTGGTGATGTCACCGCTGTATCGGATTCCTCCGTCAGCGATGGTTGGTATTCCTGCTTTCTGGCAAGCTTTGGTGGTTTGATAAATTGCGGTGATTTGCGGGACACCGACTCCGGATATGATGCGAGTCGTACAGATGGAACCTGGACCGATTCCAACTTTGACTGCATCCGCTCCTGCGTTGGCCAAATCGCGTCCCCCTTCTAACGTGGCTACGTTTCCGGCGATGACATCGATTGACCATTGCTTCTTAACCTGCTTGACCGTTTCGATCACGTTGAGCGAATGACCGTGTGCGCTGTCGACGATGAGTACGTCTACGCCGCGTGCAATCAATTGTTCCGCTCTCTCGAAATCGAACACTCCCATCGCGGCACCGACTCTCAGTCGCCCCAGCTCGTCTTTGCAAGCATTGGGGAAACTGCGGATCATGTCGATGTCCTTGATCGTGATCAACCCTGTTAGTTTGTATTCATCGTCAACCAGTAAAAGTTTCTCCACCTTTTTATCCGTTAAAATCCGCTCAGCTTCCGCAAGCGTTATATTCCCCTGGGCCGTTACCAAATTCTCTTTAGTCATAACCGAAGAAATCGGCAAATCGGAGGACTCAAGGAACCGAAGATCGCGCCGGGTGAGAATGCCAGCTAATCGCCCGTTGGTTTCCACGATGGGGACGCCGGATATATTTTGCTTGCGCATCATGTCTTGGGCGGTGGCGATGCTGTCGGTCGGAATGAGGGTCACTGGATCGGGGATGATTCCGTTGGCCGACCGCTTTACTTTGGTGACTTCTTCTGCCTGAGCTTCAATGCTCATATTTTTATGGATAACGCCTAAACCACCCACCTTTGCAAGAGCGATAGCCATTTGGCTTTCGGTAACGGTATCCATCGGCGACGAAAGCAGAGGGATCGAGAGCCGAATCTTTGCGGTCAGTTGCGTGCTGACATCGACTTGAGAGGGGAGGAAATCGCTGTATCGGGGCTCGAGAAGGACATCGTCAAAAGTGATTCCTTGATAGGTGAGCTTGTCATCCATTGAATGTGTTTCCTGGATCGGTCTAGAGAATTCAGATTTCGCAAGATCTGGAAACCGAGAGATTATGGCTAAAACAGGCAAAATGACCAGAGCCTGCTAGAAATGAGTAGCCTGTTGTGCACCCTTAAGGCGAGCGGCAGGGTGAAAGATACTAGTAGGATGGGACCATTGTCCCGTCCAAACAGCGGATCGGGACATTGGACCCAATCTACCTTTTGGTAGTTTCCAATCTGCCGCTCGCCTAAGAGATTGAAAGGGTGCCGTGACGTGGTCGAGTGATCACCGCAACGGAATCAAGGCGTGGACTGCCGTACCGCACTTTAGTTTCCTTAGGTTACTTTCTCGTAACGATTCGCAGCACGAATGCGTTGTCAAACTCCGCGGACTCGGAGAGCGTTCGGAATTGAACTCGACGATCAAAGACGTAACCAAGTTCCACTGCGGTGGAATTCCCTTCGTCGCCCCTGTTCTCATAACCGAAAAGAAGCTGAAGATCTCGGTAGGTCATTACATCGTTGTCGTTGTTTGGGAATTCAATGTCCCAAGTTCCACCGCCCAATCTCCCAGCCATATAGAGTTTGGATTGGTTATCGATAGCATAATCGATTCGTGGTCTAGGAAAGACCAAATCAAAACGCATGTCGGGCATGGCCTGTGGTCGCCAAGAGACCCCTGCAACTGGCAGCAACTTAATGTCATCTCGACTGACATAGTCGACGCCGAACACCCAGTCCAACTCAGGCTTGAGATGGAGCATACCGACAGCGTGGCCTGGAAAACGCACACCATCTCTGGCACTATCTTCAAAATCACTGAAAACACCGACGCTCGCAGCAACGTCATAGCTGAGAATATCACCTAGCCGCTTGCGACGTTGGTAGCCAAGCGAGAAATCATATAAGCGTGGAGGCAAAGGAAATGCATTTGGTCCGGAGAGCAAGTGCATGTTGAAAGCCGTTGTAAATCCCGAGTGATAGCCTCTCCGCACGTACGGTGAGGACTCGAACGACAGCCAACCGAAGTTGTCGCCGTCGCCGGGCAAATAGCTAATCGACTCCTCGTCAGATCGATAGTTTAGATAAGGTTCGGAGGAGAAGTAGGATAGCTTGGGTAACTGTAGTTCCGAGGTGGAATCGGAATCGAATGGAAGTCCCGTTGCTGTATTGGATCGGCTCATGGCCGTGTCACCGAATTCGCGCAGCGACCCCGGATCGCCGGCCTTACCCTCGATAGAAACGAGTTTGCCGAGGCTTTTAATGCGAGGCCATTCGGTGGGCGCCTCAAAAGTTTCGGCTCCGTAGTACTGGGCATAGTCTAATGCGTTTGTAGAGTTAACGCCTGATGGATTAACGCCTGAATTATTAACGCTCGGAGAATCATCGTTTGCGGATTCAATCCACTCAGGTCCGCCTAGTTGTGAATACGACGGCGAAGCCAATGGTGGCGAGGTGAATTGAGAACCGTCTTGGAGGGGAACGATTGCTGGCTGTTGCCCCAAAGCGCAGGCAGAACCCAAAATGAACGAAAAGAATGGACTTAGTCCTCCCGTCCGACCTTGAATGCAACTTGGAATGAATGACTTTTTCGAATATTCCGACATGCGCTACCTCAAAGGTAAACTATCGGGTTTGCGATCCAGTTTCTAGAGCCATTTTGATGGCTCTTGAAAGTCCGCAGCGTTCGGAATACAACATCAACCTTAATACTGGATTGCGGAATGAGAAACACCCGAAAACCCGTTTCGGTTTGGCTCGATCCCACCTAAATCAATTTTTCGAATACCGAAACAAGAGTCGTTGTATGGCTGGAACTGGTTTGGATGATGGTTTGGTTGTTGCGGACAATGTGGCGAAAATTCTAGCCCAGGCGCTGGACGCGGGAGATGGATTGCTGCGATTGACCCCGGCTTGGGTTCCTCGAAGTTTTTTGCACCCGGGCCGTCGCATCAAGTTGTTTCCTGGCGATCTTTATGCTTATGGTGCAAACCGCGGGGGGATCGATGAACGTTGGTTCTCCAGTACCACCGAAGCAGCAAATGAAGGACGGGTTTGGCACGAAGGACTTAGTTTCTGTTTGTTCGAGGGAAAGAAATTTCTATTGCGCGATGCGGTCTCGGAGCTTGGGACCAAATTGGTGGGCGATGCGATTTATAAGAAGTACAAGCGTTGGCCTGTTTACTCGAAGTTTTTTGACAACATGGGTCCTATTCCCCATCATATGCATCAGTCGCAGAAGGACGCGGCCTTGGTGGGGCAGGAGGGCAAGCCGGAGAGTTATTATTTCCCGCCTCAATACAACAATGTTGATAATAATTTTTCGTATACGTTCATGGGCTTAGAGCCTGGAACGACGAAACAGGATTTGAGACGTTGCTTAGAGAATTGGAACAAGGGAGACAACGGAATCTTGGATCTATCGCGTGCTTATCGCTTGAAGCGCGGCACCGGTTGGCTAATCCCGCCTGGTGTTTTGCATGCTCCCGGATCGCTTTGCACCTACGAGCCGCAATGGGGCAGCGACGTTTTTGGGATGTACCAGTCGATTGTCGAGGGGCGTTATGTTCCATGGTCGTTGTTGGTGAAAGACATGCCGGCAGAAAAGCATCAGGATCTAGACTTTATCATCGGTCAACTTGACTGGGATAAAAATGTAGATACGCATTTCAAGGACAGCAACTACATTGAGCCGGTGACCGACCAGCAAACGAGCGGTGTTGGATACAGCGATAAGTGGATCGTTTATGGCACGATCGATGACCAACAGCTTTTTAGCGCCAAGGAATTGACGGTTGAACCAGGTGCTCGTTGCATCCTCAAGGACAATGCAGCCAGCGGTTGGATCACCGTTCAGGGCAAGGGGCGAATGGGCAAACTCGCACTGCAGACCCCGGCTATGATTCGGTTTGGGCAAAATACCGAGGACGAAGTGTTCATCAGTCACGACGCAGCCTCGCGTGGCGTCGAAATTGAAAACACCGGCAGTGAGCCCTTGGTCGGCCTTCGGTACTTCGGCCCTGACGCGCATGCCAGTATGCCCCTTAACGGAGCTTGGAAAACTCAGTCCTAGTTGTGTGTCACCTTTAAGGCGAGCGGCAGGCTGTGTTATACCAGTCGTAGTTTGGGACCATTGTCCCGAACGAATCAACGGACGGGACTTTGGTCCCATCCTACGGTACTTTTCATCCTGCCGATCGCCTAAGAAAACAAACAAGCCCCCAGCCAGCTCGTCTGCTTGAAATCGGAAGGGAACTTCCGGTTTTTGGCAATGTCGCCCTGCCGCTCACAATCCTACCTACTTTTAACAATCAGTTGCACCGGAGTTCAGATGCCTAACAATTCCACTCTCAAGATTCACAACGCAATGTGGCCCGGTTTGGTTGGAAAGGGGGACGGCGAAGGCCAGGAGCCTCCCATTAGCCTGGAGCATATGCTCGAGCTGACTGCGGCCGCAACGGTTCGCGGACAAAAGTTTGACGGAATTGACTATTTCTTGTTCTTCCCGCACACCGATCCCAATGCGAGCGATGCGGAGCTGAATCGGATTGCAGATTTGATTGCGAGCCATTCTTTTTCCGTAGGCTCGCTCGTTGCGCCGGTTTGGCCGGGTACGGTTGGCGATTCCGCAATGGGGGATTCGGCAGCCAGAGAAAAATTCCTTTCTGCTGTTCGCATGGCATGTCGTATCGCAGGGGTATTCGATAAAAATGGGGTTCGCAAAAGCGGCGTTATTCGAATTGATAGCGCTGAGTTTGGAATCGAGAAGTGGCGGCAAGATAAAAAAGCCAATACGCAAGCGATCGTCAATACATTCAAAGAAGCTGCCGAAATCGCAAAGGACCATGGGCAACGATTGGCTGCGGAAGGCGAAATCTGCTGGGCGGGCATGCACAGTTGGAAAGATATGCTCGACGTGCTAGAGGGGGTAGGCATGCCCGAAGCGCTTGGCTTCCAAGCGGACCTTGCTCACACTTATCTCTATTTAATGGGTTACAACGCACCTGAGTATGCATTGCTTCAAGACGGTTACAGCGAAGCGGAATTCTACGCTGCATACGAAAAAATGACCGACAAACTACGGCCATGGACAATCGATTTTCACGTCGCTCAAAACGATGGGCATGTGCATGGAGCGGGCGCCCACGACAAAACAGGGAAGCACTGTCCTGCCGACGATCCAAACGGAAAACTGGACATCGTTCGCTGCTCCAGCTACTGGCTCAAAGATGCAGCAGCCCGGGGCATCCAACACATTTGTTGGGACGGCTGCATGTTTCCAAATGCGATGCTGGAAACCCCAACTACATGGACTTCCATTCTCGACACGATGATTCGTGTGCGAGACGCCCAACTGTAAAACCGTACCGCGATCATTAGATCGAACCATTCCTTTTGGGGATGGTACCCAACCACAACCAACACAGAAAAAACAAAGCGATAAACGAAGATGAAAGAATTGCGAATCGGAATGATTGGCTACGGGTTTATGGGCAAAGCGCATTCCAATGCTTACGCCCAATCAAATCACTTTTTCCCGAGCGAGTATAAACCGGTGATGAAGGCATTGTGTGCCAGAAATGCTGAGAAAGCCAAATCGTTTGCCGCAACATGGGGCTATGAATCGATTGAGACCGATTGGCGCAAGTTGATTGAGCGAAAAGATATCGACGCCATCGACATCTGCACTCCCAACAACATCCACAAAGAGATCGCCATCGCAGCGGCAAAGGCGGGGAAAATGATTCTCTGCGAAAAACCGCTTGCCATGAATGCTGCCGAGGGGGAGGAAATGTGCCAAGCCGTTGAGAAGGCAGGGGTCGCCAACATGGTTTGGTACAACTACCGGCGCGTCCCCGCTGTCACGCTTGCCAAGAAGATCATCGAATCGGGCAAGCTTGGTCGAATCTTTCATTACCGAGCCAACTTCTTGCAGGACTGGACGATCAATGCGGATGTGCCACAAGGGGGCGCGGGGACTTGGAGATTGGATGTAGAAGCGGCCGGAAGCGGCGTTACCGGTGACTTGCTTGCACATTGCATCGACACCGCTCTTTGGCTAAACGGATCGATTCGAGACGTGTCCGCCATGACCGAAACGTTTGTTAAGGAACGAGTCCATTCTGAGACCGGCGAAAAACAACCGGTAGGAATCGATGACGCTTGTTCGTTCTTCTGTCATTTCGGGAATGGATCGTTGGGCCTTTTTGAATCGACGCGGTACGCTCGCGGACACAAGGCCCTTTACACACTTGAAATCAACGGCGAAAACGCGAGTATCGCTTGGGACCTCCATGATTTGCATCGATTGAAGTATTTCGATTATGCGGACGAGTCGACGGTTCGCGGTTGGCGGAGCATACACGTTTCCGACGGCGATCACCCCTATATGGGGAATTGGTGGGTGCCCGGTTTGCAAATCGGCTATGAGCACTCGTTCATTCACCAAGTTGCTGACTTCTTGAAGAGCCTGGAGACGGGCGAGCAAGCGCATCCTTCTTTCCGCGATGCGCTCGAAACGCAGAAGGTCTGCGACGCCGTTTTGGCGAGTGCGAAGAACCGTGAGTGGGCAACTGTTTAAATAGGTTGTGGCTTTCGCTCCGAGTCTTGTGCGCGATCGCTTAGCAACGCCAGACTGCATGGTTCCAGGATGTGCTTCTGTTTAAGGATATGTTGGACCATCGGCTTTTCAAAGCAAAAACACCCTGCTGTCCGTTGGGCAGCTCACCCGTGCCGAAATAGTCAGAAGGGAGAACCGTAATACGAGCCGCTCCTTCGACCGAATCCAAAACTTTATCCCATGTACCGACCGAGACATCTAAAGTGTACTCGCCTGGGAGAAGCGGTAGTTCGTCAACCTGACACTGCAGCATGCCTGATTGCTCTCCATCAGTTACCATGCGAGAGTGGATGCGACTGTGCAGGACGCAAACTCGTTGCCCCTGTGTTGTGCTGAGCGTAATGCAAAAACCGAGACCGCGAGGAAGCCCCTGCGATTGAAAGCTCAACTCAAAAGAGCATGCCGTCCCAAGTGGAATTCCAGTAGATGGTTTTCCCGTGTCATCGAGGATTCGCAATTTACGCAGGATTTCTTTTGAGTTTCGAACTCGGCGCGGATGGACGCTTAAATCTGTTTCCGCATGGTCCAACCCATCCGGCGAGCTGATCATAGACTTAATGAACTGCGGAACGATTGCGTTGGTTGGGCCATCGGCTACGATCCGTCCCCCCGAAACCAGCATCGTACGATGGCATAGGGATTCGATCGCAGGCATGTTGTGGCTAACAAATAGAATCGTTCGGCCGGTCGATGCGAACTCGCTCATCCGCTGGATGCACTTTTGCTGGAACGCAAGATCGCCGACGGCAAGCACTTCATCCACAATAAGGATGTCAGGATCCAGATGAGCCGCCACCGAGAACGCGAGTCGGACCCGCATCCCACTGGAATAGCGTTTCACTGGCATGTGCAGGAACTGTTCTACTTCTGAGAACGATACGATCTCTTCAAACTTCTTTTGGATCTCGCGACGACTCATTCCAAGGATACTACCATTCAGGTAGATGTTTTCTGAGCCTGAGAGTTCAGGGTGAAATCCGGTCCCGACCTCGAGCAAGCTGCATACTCGACCCGTCAGGTCCGCGTAGCCTTGTGTTGGCGATGTGATTTTGGAAAGTATTTTGAGCAAAGTGCTTTTGCCATTCCCATTGCGTCCGACGATTCCAACCACCTCCCCTGGTCGAATCTCGAAGTCCACATCGCGCAACGCCCAAAACCATTCGTGTTCCGTTCGTGCCTTGGTTCCTGACATGAGTTGCCAAGGCATTCGGCTGAACTCAACCAGTCGATCAGAAAGCGTTTGGTACTCACTAGGTGACGAAGTTCTTTGCAGCGAGTATCGCTTGGCCAACCCGCATGCTTTGACGGCTAACATTGTTCGAGAACTCATTTTCTAAGATGCTAGATAATATCGGCGAACTTGTGTTCAACCCAACGAAAGTACAAACACCCGGAGACAAGAACGACCAAGGAAAAGATCGTGATACCGACGAACCGAATCCAGTCGATCGGGTGTCCAAGAATGCAATTGCGAAACGTTTCAATAAGCGTGACCATGGGATTGAGATTCAATAGCCAAGGAAGCCAGGTTGTGATGCCCGTGATGCCTCCTTGGGATGGAGGGTTTGTGATATCCATAAAGATGCTCGGAGTCGCAAACATCCAGATCTGAATGAGAAACGGGAGCACAATTCGAAAGTCCCGAAATTCGACGTTCATCGCGGCCAAAAGCGTACCGATGCCAATGGACGTTGCGGCGATTAGCAGCAAGCAAAACGGAGCAAGCAGTATCGAAATCGAAATGGCGCAGCCGTACCAATAAAGAAGGACGACCAACACGCTCGACGCCACTATCACATCCACAAGCGAAGAGCCAATCGCCGCAATCGGAATGATGAGACGAGGGAAATAGACTTTAGTAACCAATTTCTCCGATCCGACCACGCTATTGCCAGAGTTGGTAATTGCAGATGCAAAGAACGTCCACGGCAATA
>JBBRGW010000130.1:0-9478 GCA_038223525.1 Pirellulales bacterium | reverse complement strand
ATTGCTAAGCAATTCCCATGGTTCTTGGCCGATCTATTGGAATTCGGCGAGAGTGTCGATACGATTGGGCAAAACGTTACTCTCCAAAATTGCTTTGACCTAGATTTTCCGACAATGCTGCTTGAATTGATCGCACAAACTGACTTTTCCTCGATGTTTACGAAGGAAGCAGCCTATGTGGTGATTTCGTTAGTGGTAATCGAAGGGCTGCTGTCGGTAGACAATGCTTTAGCGATCGCCGCCATGGCGTCGCATCTCGACGAAAAGAAGCGAAAGCTGGCGGTCACTATCGGTTATGCAGGCGCTTACGGCTTTCGAATCTTGGCATTGCTTCTGGCTTCCTACATTATCCACAACATCTGGCTCATGGCATTGGGAGCGGGGTATCTCATTTGGTTGATGTGCAATCATTTCGCTGAAGAAGAAGAGCATGAAAAGAATGCTGAAAAGGGTTTTAAAATCCCACAGAGTTTTGCCAAGACCATTACGATGATCGCGTTGCTCGACTTGAGCCTCAGCTTTGATAATGTAGTAGCGGCAGTTGCTTTTGCTCGAACCAATATCTATTTGGTTTACCTAGGAGTCACGATAGGAATATTGACGCTTCGATTGGTTGCGGGATATTGCATCCGACTCATCGAACTCTATCCTTGGCTGGAACATACGGCTTTTCTCCTCGTCGGATTTGTCGGTGCCTTGCTTTGCGTTGAACTCTATTGGGATATGGCAAAACTACCCGAGCTTTCCTTTTTCGGACTTGATTACAAAGTGGTTCATGAGGATGGTGGGCACTTCCATATTCAGAAACCGATCAAATTTGGCGGAATCTTTGCGATCATACTGGGACATCTTGCGTACGAGCGATTGCCATTCGTCAAAGTTGCTATTCGCCCGATCGCAATTTTCTTTAGGCACGTTTTTGCCCTCGTTGCCAACACGATCAATATGACCTTTTGGACAGTAACCTGGCCGTTTAGGGTTCTGTTCTTTTCTAAGGGCAAATCAGAAACTTAGCGGACGACGAAACCACTAGGACAAACCACTAGGCCTCCATTTACGGAACCTCGATATGAACTGGAATGACTCCCCATTTCCCTCATTCCTTCGTTACAACATGGCATGGATCGCTTTGTTGTCGACTTGCACGCTGCGAGCAGAAAACCCATTGCCGGCCGACGATAGGCTAGACTATCAAAAGCACATCGTTCCCATTTTGAAAACGCACTGCTTTGAATGCCATGCCGACGGAGAGAAAGAGGGCGACCTAACCTTCGATCCACGATTGTCGGATGAACAGGCGGTCGCGAATAAAGAACTTTGGTGGAAAGTACTGAAGAATATTCGGTCGCACGTCATGCCGCCCATGGAGAGCAAGCGTCCATCGGCGAACGAAATCGCAACGGTGGCGAAATGGATCAAGTTTCGCGCGTTTGGCATCGACCCACAGGATATCGATCCTGGCCGCATGACCGTTCGGCGACTCAATCGCGCAGAGTATGGCAACACGGTTTCGGATCTGATGGGAATTCGCTTTGATGCAACCATTTTATTTCCTCCTGACGATTCCGGGTTCGGATTTGATAACGTCAGTGACGCACTTAGTTTTTCGCCACTTCTAATGGAAAAGTATCTTTTTGCCGCTCAACAAATTGTCGAGCGTGCGGTTCCGCGATCCACATGGATGATTCCCGCTCAAGAATTTTCAGGGCGAGATTTCCAAGCACCGGAAGGGAAACAAACCGGCGATAGCCTGTCCTCCAAAAAGCCGATTACCGTAAATCGCTCCGTAACGATCGAAACGACTGGGAAGTACCAGATCGATGTCGGTGTGAAACTCCATGGATCATTTGAGTTTGATGCTTCGCGATACCACATTGTGTTTCGTATTGATGGGCAGGAACGAAGTACCAACGAGTACGGGTGGGACGAACATAAGCCGCTGACGTATGCGTTCACCGAAGACTGGGCAGCCGGCAGCCATGAGTTGTCTTTCGAGTTGATTCCTGTTCCGACAGAAAAGGAGGTAGAACCGAACAGTTCCGGTGATGCTACGTTTGCTCGATTTGAAGTTCACTCGGTTCGAATCGAAGGCCCTGAAGGTACGCCAAAGCGAGTCCATCCGCCGAACTACACTCGCTTCTTTTCGCAAGAGGAACCGCCCGTCGATGTCGCGATGCGACTTGCCTATACCAAAGAGATTCTACGCAAATTCGCAACCCGCGCGTTTCGAAGTCCGGTCAAGCAGGTCACTCTCGACCGCTTGGTAACGATCGCCCAGCAATCTGCGACCGAACCTAACGCAACGTTTGAATATGGAGTTGGACAAGCCATGATTGCTGTTTTGGCATCGCCGAGATTCCTGTTTCGCACTGAGTCTGCAGCGGAGAGCGGCACCGCAAGGCCCTTCTCAAATGTGGATGAAATCTCGCTTGCCTCGCGGCTGTCCTATTTCCTATGGTCGACCACGCCCGACGAGGAGTTGTTCCAACTGGCGGAATCAGGACAACTGCGCAACAACCTGCCAAAGCAAGTAACGCGAATGATGAAGGACGGGAAGGCGAATGAGTTCATTCGCAATTTCGTCGGCCAATGGCTGCGAGCACGCGACGTGACCTCCGTTTCTGTAGATCCTCTTGTGGTACTGGGATATCAAAAAGAATGGGAAGAGGTGCAAGAGAAATTCCGAACGATTCGTGGTCGAGGATTGCGTGGCGATTTGCCACCGAACGAGCAAAAAATCCGGGATCGCGTGCGAGAGCTGCGCGCCATTGCAGATCAATTCGATGATGAATTAAAACGTTCGATGCGGCGCGAAACAGAAATGAGTGTCGAACATATTGCTCAGGAGAACCTGAGTTTGCTGGATCTATTGGATTGCAATTACACGTTCGTCAACGAAAAACTGGCAAAGCACTATGGTATTCCGGACGTAAAGGGACGCGAGATGCAACGCGTTGATTTGCCAACCGACAGCGTGCGTGGAGGCGTGCTGAGTCAGGCATCGATCCTCTTGCTAACCTCGAACCCAACGCGGACCAGTCCCGTAAAACGAGGTTTGTTCATTCTCGACAACATTCTTGGAACACCCAGCCCCCCAGCACCACCCAATGTCCCGGAATTAGAAGCGTCGACCGGAAAGTTTGCGGACCATGAACCGACGCTTCGAGAGTTGTTGGCCGTCCATCGTGAATCGGCACTTTGTTCGTCGTGCCATGCCCGAATGGACCCGCTCGGTTTAGCACTGGAAAATTTTAATGCGCTCGGCGCTTGGCGAACGGAAGAAAAAGAGACGACCATTGATGCTTCTGGTACACTCATTACCGGCGAATCGTTTACGGATATCCGCGAACTGAAGAAGATCCTCCGTGAAAAACATGCCGAAGATTTTTATCGCTGCGTAACGCAAAAATTGCTCACCTTTGCAATCGGTCGCGGTTTGGAAGCTTCCGATGAACAAACCGTAGACATTATTGTCGATCGATTGCAGAACAACGAAGGCCGATTTAGCGAACTGATTGATGGTGTGATTGCCTCGGCTCCGTTTCAGAAGATTCGTACCACTTCCATGAAAGCCTCTCTATGACCATTCCTGCACTCAATCGTCGCGGTTTCCTGTCTGGCGCCGGCGTTTCTATCGCTTTGCCTGCTTTCGTCTCACTGCCGCCTCGATCTCTATTTGGGGCGACGGCAACAGAATCGATAGCAACAGAAACGATGGGCATGGCCACAACCAGTACAGGAGCTCCGTTAAGAATGGCGTTCATGTCCATTCCCAATGGCGTGCAGCAAGAACACTGGTTCCCTACTGCCGAGTTCGGGCTTAACGAAACGATGAAGCCGCTTGAGTCGTTGAAAACGCACTTTCAAGTGATCGGAGGCCTAGATCATGAAAATGCGACTGCAGGTCGCGATGGTGCCGGCGACCATGCGCGTGCAAGTGCAACCTTCCTGACAGGCGCACGGGCTCGCAAGACGGCTGGAAGTGATATCCATGTCGGCATTTCGGTCGATCAAGTGGCCGCGCAGGCTGCAGGAAAGCTCACACGCTTTCCGTCGCTAGAATTGTCGTCCGACTTAATCCGCAACTCCGGCAGTTGCGACTCTGGCTATGCGTGCGCCTATCAATACAACCTTGCATGGAGCTCGTCTTCAACTCCGGTTACACCAGAAGCCAATCCGAGACTTGCTTTCGAACGTCTCTTTGGAAGCGGCGATCGCAATCAGCGACGAACGAATTTTGCTGTACGTCAGCAGACCGAGCGCAGCGTGCTCGACTTCGTACTAGAGGAAGCTTCGGATTTGCATCGTGGATTGGCAGTGAGCGATCGCCAAAAGTTTGATGAGTACTTGACTGTCGTGCGAGATCTCGAACTGCGTCTCAAAGCAGCGGAGTCCCGACAGGATATTCCTGACGTGGACCAAACAACACCCGCTGGCATTCCAGGAGATTTCGCTCAGTACATGGACCTCATGTACGACATGCTCTTTATTGCCTTCCAGACCGATACGACGCGAATCGCTACCTTGCTGCTAGCCTACGACGGCAGCAATCGAATCTTCCCTCAAATTGGAATTCGTGAGGGGCATCACTATTTGACCCATCATCAACGCGAAAGCGACCTTGCTAAGAAAGTTGCTGCAATCGATCAATTCTATATCAGCCGCTTCGCAAGATTTCTGGAACGCATGGCGAGTACGAACGACGTCGATGGCAGATCATTGTTGCACAATTCGATGATCGTCTACGGTGGAGCGATCGCAGATGGGAATCGGCATACCCATGCGAATTTGCCGGTCATCCTTGCGGGCCACGCGGGTGGAGCGATCGAAACAGGTCGATTCCTCAAGGTCGAATCGCAACCGATGTCCAACCTCTACGTGAGCATGCTAAATCATTACGGTATAAAGACGGATCGGTTTGGCGATTCGACGAAACGTTTGTCGGAGATTTAATTTTTCGCGAGGCCGGTTTTAAGGCGAACGGCAGGGTGAAAGATACCGGTAGGATGGGACCATTGTTCCGTCCCAATAGCGGATCGGGACATTGGTCCCAATCTACTTTTGGTAGTTTCCAATCTGCCGCTCGCGGAAGTCCTGTTTGTCTAACGCTAGTTGCGTAGGCCACGCTTGCGCTGTCGCTGGGCTTCGTACAGCAATAGGGCCGCAGTTATCGAAACATTGAGGGATTCGACCCCTTTAGCCATAGGAACCGAAATGATCCCGGTTGCGATATCTCTTATTTCTGACGTTAATCCGTTTCCTTCGTTGCCCAGCAAGAACAAGGTTGGGCCCGTTAGGTCTTTTTCCCAAAACGAATCGCCCTCGGCACAAGCCGCCAAGATCTGAACGGAAGCCGCCGATTGCTGCTCGAGAAACCTTGGCAAATCCGTAACCAATGGCGGACTGCGAAACCACTGACCTGCAGTCGCTCGCAGCACCTTCGGGTTGGTCGGTGATACGCTGTCATGACTGACTACGACTTGACCAATTCCCGCGGCAGCAGCGATTCGTATCATCGAGCCGAGGTTTCCAGGATCTTGGAGCGACTCAACAACCACCCCCAATGAGATCGGTTGGATCGGAACCGGGGAGTTCGTCGCTTGGGTCGCAATCCCGACGACCGGCGTTCTCGAGCTGGTCGTGGAGAGTTTGCGCAGCAGATCGGTTGTCGCTGGTTGCAGCAGCATGTTTCGACGGAGTTGATCGGACGCAACTTTCGCAATCAAAGACCTATTTTCGTCAGCCCATGACTCTTCGTACCAAATAGTTTCCAGCGGCCACCCTGCCGCGATCGCTTCTTCTACCAGATGCGTCCCCTCGATGAGGAACAATCGTCGATCGCGCCGTTCTGATGCTTGATGCAAACGAAGCGCGGACTTAAAAGATTCATTGTGGGAACTTGTGATGACAGGTTGAAGTTGCATTATTCGGAATCGCGTCCGGCTTCCCGAATCGTTTGGTACTTTTCATCTACTTCCTGAAGTCTCGCTTCTATGCTGAGCAAATCCGATTGGTACTTCGCACGCCTGGCTTCATTTTCCTCTTGGAGCTTAACTAGTTTGAGTTTGAGTTCATCGAGGTCCTCCGTTCCCCACATTGCCAACGATTGGGATCGGAGAGCTGCCAATTGATCGGAGGCGTCGCGAAAACGGGTCTCCGCTTGGATCTTGCGTCGGTTTAGCTCTTCGTATTTGGTTTGCAGTTGCTCGATGGAAAGTTGACCACTGGGCAGCGCTGCCGCGACGGTTTTCTTTGTTGTCATAACTATTCAATTTCGTGGCTGGTTTGGGTGAGGACAATTTCTGCTAGCTTGAGGATCTCGCTCGCAACGTTCGATTCAAATTGGTTTACATTCTCGTTCAAGAAGTGCATTAGGCCAGCACCGGATTGCGTCTTGCGAGATTGGAGCGTCGCCAAGCCCGTTACGAAACTGGATTGTTTGGTTTCCATATCGTCCGCTTCAATCGAGTCCAGATCGTAAAAGACGTTTGCAGCCTCATCATGCGGAACCTTGATGTAATGTAGCCATTGCCCATCCGAGGCAATGTCCATCCGGAGGACTGCAGGTTCATGACCTCGAATGGAGTCACTGCGCGATCGGCGAACAATGTTGCCAGGATTGACCCACGTCGTTTGGCCACGCACGACATTGGCTGAGGCCCTCCTATGAATGTGCCCGTTGATCACATAGTCGATACCGACCAATTCATTCAAATGCGTCACCACCGCTTCGTTTGGATTTGGGAATGTCAAATCGTGATGCGTTAGCCAAACCACCAACCCAGGATGGCAGACGGCATCGAGGTTTGGTGCTGGTTGTGAACCCGCACTACTCTTGGGCTCGCCAAATGTGAGTTGCACTTGGTCCGGCCCAAGCGAAAAAATATCGGGTATCGGGTAGCGATAGGGTGAACCTCCGACCAAAACGACGCGACCATCGCAGGTAAAGGACCACAGATTCTTCTCATCGAGCAATCGGACAGCACCCGCTTTGGCCAACAACGTCAGGCTGTCGTTCTCGTCCAAATGGGGATTGGCGCAATCGTGATTACCAAAGATCGTGGGGATACAACGCCCATCGAAAATGTCGAGCATGCGCGAGATGAGCCAATTCGGATTGTCTCTAGGTTTGTCGAATAGATCACCCAACAGGATCGGTTGAAGTTGCTGTTGGTCGCAATACTCGATGCACCACTTCAGTTTTGCCAAAATGGTCTCTGGGTAATTGTCGCGCCGAAAGCCAGGCGTTCGTCCCTCGACATGCGGGTCACCGATGAACAGCAGTCCCGCAAACGCCCCAAGCTCCGCGAACACTTGAACCTTTCTCAATACAGTTTCGCCATCCATAGTCTACTTTCCATGTCGATGCGATTTGAAACGAACAGAATCAACGGACAGCTTGCCCCCGCATGTATCGCAAGTGGGTTCGGTACTGAGCCATTTCTCTGCATCGGCCTCCAACGCGACGGCTTCATCCTGAATGTCTGCGAGCAACGATTGATTTTGGTCGAACTGCCCGCTTGTCTTTTCGACCGCGAGAATCACTTCGGACAAAGGCTTTGTATCGATAGCCACGGGAGTCGATTCCAGCGAGTCAAGCGCCGACAGTAGCTGTCCGAGGCGATTATAATCGCGCGTTGATTGAGCGATTTGATTTACGGCTTGGGCGAGTTGTTCCGTAGGCAACCATTGGCACGGGGCGCTCAGTTCTGCATGGGTTCGGTTGCATGCCTCGCAGTAAGCAAACTTAGAATGAGCCAATCCGAGGTCTCGGGTCATGTTTGCCAAAGGATGCTCGTCCGCCAATTTGGGAGCCGCAACGAGGTCGGATAAAAGCTGCGAGCAAACTTGAGAGCTTCGTTGGGTTTCCTCGGTCAACATCCAAGCGGTAACCGCCGCTTTCAAATGCTCTGTTGGATGTATCGTTGCTAGCGGCGCTAAAAGCTCGAAGCATGTTGAGCGATGCATTTCCAATTGCCTCTCCAATTTCAACTGGACATAAGTTCCTACAAGACTTTCGAGATCTGCGATTTCTTTCGCAAGACTTTCTAGGGACAAAGCCTCTCGCTCTAAGCTCACCCATTCGGCTTGTAGCTCAGGAAGCTCTTCTAAAGCGCTGAGGCTCAATTGAATCGATTCGTTTTTTGCGGCCAGCGATTTGGACTGGGTTTGCATCTCGGTTCGGTTGCGGTGGTGCAATCGTTGCATAGCCACCAGTTTCTCCGCATCCGAAGTGGTGGAGAAAAACTGCGCGATTTGGCTTGCCGGACGGTTTATGAGGAAAACAGGGCTTTTTTGGTCACCAAAGTGAGGTTCAAAGTCCTTGTCCTCGAATTCGACGGGAGCCAAACGCAAAGTGAGGTCCAGTTCCGGTGGAGTCCCCCCGCGACCGAGTCGATCTTTGGGCTGTCCATTAATAATGTAGCTGGGACTTTTCTTTTTGATCCACTCGATGGAGTGGCCCTCATCGGTTTCAACCGCGACCGAGCACTCTTTTCGCTCGTGTTGCATTACAAAGTTCGAATTGGTGTTGCGAGCAAGGATCTTGAGGGCCAACGCAATAGTGCTCTTGCCGATATTGTTTGGCCCCACCAAAACAGTCAGCCCTTCGGCCAATTGCAACTCGGTCCTGGCGTGAGCCATAAAGTTAGTCAACACAATTTTTCGTATCATCGAAAAGCAGATGCAACAATGTGGAAAACACTAGCAATCAGGAAAACAGTTCTCATTGTAGCGATTGTGCTCGAAGCGCCCAACAAGCCACTCGAATATCAACAATAAATCGAATGCTTTTAAAGTGTAATGGATCATTCTCACACGATTTCCGATGCTAGTGTTGCTAGTCCGTGTGATTGAGAGGTCCTGATCAGACTCCCGACACAGCCACTAGCAAACCCTAATGCCGTTCAGCAGGGTAGCGTGTGGGTTTTCGGATGAAATGCAAAGTGTTTCAACTTAGGACTTACACCGGCGTCTCCATACGCCACATCCTGATCAACATTTAGGGTGACTTTAACCAATCCATTCGGGAGTTTTTCGCAATGACAAGAGTAAATACAAACGTCAGTTCGCTTACTGCACAGAATCGTCTTCAACGTACAAACAACGACCTGCAAACATCTCTCACTCGCTTGAGCACCGGCTTGAGAATCAATAGTGGTAAGGATGACCCTGCCGGTTTGATCGCAAGCGAATCGCTGCGTAGTGACATCACAAGCATCAACAAAGCGCTGACCAACACTCAGCGAGCCAATCAAATCATCGGAACCGCTGACTCGGCCCTCGGCCAGGTAAGCTCGCTCCTCAATGACGTTAGAGGTCTGGTCGTCGAAGCGGCGAACAACGGTGCCTTGAGCGAAAGCGAAATCGCTGCGAATCAATTGCAGGTTGACAGTTCGCTTGAAGCCATCAATCGTATCTCGCAAACAACTACTTTCCAAGGCCGAAGGCTTTTGGACGGTTCGCTCGATTTCAACAC
>JBBRGW010000129.1:0-9503 GCA_038223525.1 Pirellulales bacterium | reverse complement strand
AGTCGCTTCGCACCTTGGTCGCCCAACAACCGTTCAGCTGCCCGTATAGTCAGCTGCCCCAAGCGATCTCGGATGGTCAGCCTTTTGGTAACACGATGCGGATTTCGCCCATTTTTTGAAGCCGTTTTTGAAGCAGGTCTTGCGGGTGCTTTGGTGTTCTTTGGTGTTCTTTGGTTTGGTTGCCGTTCGAACCATAATTTGCGTGTCCTTTGCCTAAAGAGTCCATACTGAAACAGCATCGACACATCCTAGCAGGGACAACGACGGCCGAAAACATGGCTAACTTAGTACCCCTTGGATGACTTGACCGTGTACGTCAGTTAGGCGACGGTTGATTCCGTTGTGATAGAAGGTCAGCTTTTCGTGATCCAATCCGAGCAAGTGCAGAATCGTTGCATGAAAATCTGGGATGGCAACTTTGTTCTCCGCGGTGAAGTATCCGATTTCGTCTGAACTGCCGTAGCTTGTTCCTTTCTTGATTCCGGCCCCTGCTAAAAAACAGGTAAACGCCGTGGGGTGATGATCTCGCCCGGGAGAGCCGATGCCTTGCGTAGATGGGCTGCGTCCGAATTCGGTCGACCAAATAAAAAGCGTATCTTCTAGCATCCCGCGTTGCTTGAGATCTTGAATGAGAGCTGCCACCGGTTTGTCCATCGTCAAGGCTTGCGTGTCGTGGTTCTCTTTCATGTTTTCATGGCCATCCCAATTGATGCGAGGCGACCCGAACGAACCTCCATTGAGAATCTGCACGAAACGAACGCCTCGTTCCAATAACCTGCGCGCGGTCAAGCAGTTTTTTGCAAACCCTTTGTTGGCAGGCTCGTTCAAGCCATACATTCGCTGAGTTACTTCGCTCTCGCTGGAAAGATCCGTCGCCTCAGGAATGCTCGCTTGCATCTGAGCCGCCAACTCGTAGGACCGTAGCCTTGCAGCGAACGCACTCTCGCCTGGGCTGCTGTCTGCAAACTCCTTGTTCATCGTCGCGAGCAATTGCATGTCCGACAATCTTGCCATTGCGGAGACGCTTTTCGGTGTTTGCAAGTCAGGCACCGGTTCGCCCGATTGCGTGCGAAAAGCGACCCCTTGATGATTCGCGGGCAAGAAACCTGATGTCCAATTGATCGACCCGCCAGCGGGCAACCCACGCGGGTCGGGCAAAACAACAAACGCGGGGAGGTTTTCATTCTCCGTACCTAAGCCGTAACTGAGCCATGATCCCATGCATGGAAATCCGTTGAGCGTAAAGCCGCTGTTCATTTGAAAGGCAGCCGGCGTATGATTGTTACTCTTAGCAACCATCGAATGGATGAAGCAAACATCATCCACACACTCGGCCAAGTGCGGTAGCAAGCTGCTAACCCATGCACCCGATTTACCGTATTGCTGAAAATCGTAAACGCTCTTCATCAATCGGCCGGGCTGTCCGAAGAAGCCGAGATTCTCCCCTTTGCCCTCGAGCGATTTGCCATCCATCTTCTCAAGTTCAGGTTTGTAGTCGAACGTATCGAGATGGCTTACACCACCCGCGCAAAAAACTTGAACAACCCGTTTCGCTTTGGGAGGAAAGTGAGGGGCGATTGCGGATCGCGATTTTGTATCCATTGCACCTACCGCGTCACGATTCATCATCCAAGCCAACGCGATAGCGCCGAGACCACCACCTGAATTCCAGAGGAAATGTCGACGATCAAAGGGGAGTTGATTATCGGACATAAATAAACTCCGTAGAATTGAAAAGAGCCCAACAAACACTGGACAGCCCGCGTTCTTTGGCCGCCGCAGTAGCCCGATTGAGTTCATTGTCGCTAGGCATGCGCCCTAAAGCAATTTCATAGGCTGCCCGGACTGCCCCAACGATGTCGTTGTTTGAAACGGACATTGAGCGTTCGGATAATTTCGATGCTTGGCGTTGTATGAATGCGTTATTCATTAGTTCGAGCGCTTGAAGCGGGGTTGTTGTCACGCCTCGTCGTGGCGTTTTGACCGACGGGTCCGGGCAATCAAACGAGTCGAGCAACGGATCTTTACCACTGTTGACGTTGATGCGATAAACGGTTCTGCGGTTGAACTCCGGCTCATCGCGATCGATGGGCGTGTAGAAGGTTGCGTTGAAATCGGTCGTAGTAAATGGACGGAAGCTTGGGCCGCCTAGGGCTGGATTCAATTGGCCGCCTGCCACGAGCATTGCGTCGCGGACCGCTTCGGCTTCCAAGCGTCTCGGCGCAAATCGCCAAAGAAGTCGATTGTCTGCATCGATAGCTGCAGCCGAAGCGTTGAACGTCGATGCTTGGCGATAGGTTGCCGATAAGAGTATCAACTTGTGCAGTGACTTCACGCTCCAACCGCTTTCAATGAACTTCGCCGCCAGCCAGTCCAGCAATTCAGGGTGGCTCGGTCGTTCTCCGCTTGCGCCAAGGTCGTTCGGTGTGCCGACAAGCCCCTGTCCAAAGTGCAAATGCCAAATTCGGTTCGCCATGACGCGTGCTGGCAATGGGTTGCGAACATTCGCGAGCCAGTCCGCAAATTTCAATCGACGGTCCTTCTCGAGCGAATCGACGGGCAATCCAAAATTGGGATCGAGCTCGGAGACGGCGGAAAGCGCACCGGGCGCGACCGCTTCGTCAGGCGAGTTAACATCGCCTCTTTTGAGTCGCATCGTGATGGGAGGCTGCACGCGAACTCCCACATAAGACACAGGCAGGTTCGCTAAACTATCCAATGACTTTTTCGATTGCTTGGAATCGACGGTGGCTTTCGAAAGCGAATCAAATTGATCTTGGGTTAAGCTGGCAAAGATCTCTTCTTTGGTGACCAGTGCTGGGCCCGGTTCTGGAAAACCCGCCGGGCGTTTCGCGATGGCTAGTTTTGCCCCCTCGGATTCGATGCGTAGAATTGTTTGGTTGGCTAAATCGAGTTCGCGTTGAAGTTCTTTTTTGCTGTATTCTCTTGCTTCGATTTCCTCCTTGGTTGCGAAGGAACGTTCGCCGTGTTTGACTCCCTCGAAGACCGATTTGATCTGATAGTATTCTTTGTGAGGGATGGGATCGAATTTGTGCGAATGGCATCGCGCGCAGTTGATCGTAAGACCTAGGAAGGATTGGCCGATGACGCCGATCATGTCCTCGAGTTCATCCTCGCGCGTGATGGCACGCTGCATTTTATTCGACTGGCCGTTTCCCGCTTGATCCCACGGTCCGCAAACGAGGAGACTTGTTGCAATGATGCCATCTCGGGTTATCGGTTCCATTACGTCGCCCGCAATCTGTTCTCGCATGAACTGCGTATACGGTTTGTCGTCATTAAAGCTCTTGATGACGTAATCACGATAGTGCCAAGCGTTGTCGCGAAGTCGGTCGTATTCGAAGCCTTGGCTTTCAGTGTAGCGCGCGATGTCGAGCCAGTGTCGGCCCCAGCGTTCGCCATAATGCGAAGAGGCGAGGAGCCGGTCAATCAAGTCTTCGTAGGCGCGCGGCGAATTGTCCTCGAGGAAGAATTTGATCTTCGCCTGGCTTGGCGGCAATCCGAGCAAATCAAAGCTCAAACGACGGATGAGCGTACGGCGGTCCGCCTCGGGTGAGAGCTCTAGTTTGTTTTCTGCTAGTTTGGTTTGTATGAACGCGTCGAGTTCGTTAACTCCTGCGATTGGCGGACTGGGTTTCATGATCGGTTGCAGCGACCAATGCAAACTCGGTCCCCCATGTTGTCCGGAATATGCGTCAGGCCAAACGGCCCCTTCGTCTAACCAAGTTCGAATGGTCTTTAGGTCATCGCTCGACAAGGCTGACTTGCCGCTCTCTTTGGGTGGCATCCACAAGCCTTCCTCTTGGCCGTTGATAAAACGAAAGAGTGGACTATTGGCCGCATCTTTAGGAAAGATCACTCGCGTACCTCGATCGCCTCCGTTGGTCGCTGTATCCCGAACATCCAGCCGATAGCCGCTCTCTTGCTTGTCCGGTCCGTGGCACTGGTAACAATACTTTTTAAAAATAGGAAGGACTTCGCGGGCGAATTCGACTTGGGCCTCAGCGAAACCAGAAATTGCAATCCACACGATAGCGACAACAGGCGTGAGAATAGGCGTTAAAAAGCGCACTGCTGGCATCAATTGAATTCCAAACTCGGTGAGGGTTGCTTACATCGTTTCGGCATCGGCATAAATGCCATTTTATCCAAAAGAGATCACGGCTGCTTACGGGATGGACAGAATCGCCTTGGGAATGTTGGCTGAGGGTAGATTTAGACGGGATCAACACGATTTACGTGATCTTTGGCATCCTGATGATCCTGTAGATCCTGTCGAAAACGTCCCACGGAAAGAAATGAAAACAGCTCGCGAGGTCGCGAGCTGTTTTAGGTTGGGCTTCAAATTTTTGCGGTGCAAAAAAGATTACTGTTGCACTCGTAATCGCTTCTGAATGTCTGTTTCAAGAACGCCGAAGACTGCTTCGTGACGTTGAATCGACATCTGCAAGGCTCCGAGCAATCGCTTGGCCGTGAAGAAATTCATGATGATCCGTTGTTTGACGTGGATGGGGTCTTTTGGAATTCCAACTGGCTGTGGATTCAAACCGAAATCGACAATCAACTCTTCTGGTGAGCCGGTAACGCGGCAGAAATTGGCGTAGCAAGCAATCGCGTTTTCGTCGTTCACTTGAACTTGAACGTTTTGCGATTGCTGGCGCTGAGCATCTGCGACTTCTGGTGTTTGTAGATCTGTTGACATAGCTAAGTTCTCTCCTAGAAACAAATGTTGAGAAGGCTCAGGCCTCTCTCCGGACAAAGTTTAATGTACCACGTAAATCAGCGCAGTGCATGGGTTCGTTAAAATTCAAAGTTAAAGGTCTTCGAAACGTATCGATAAAGACGAAAGCCGAGGGATTTCCAGGCTAGGTGGACTTTGGCATTACCGCGGTAGCCTGGCCTCAACGGGACTTGCAAATCGACGTATTCAACGCGAACTTGGTAGGAGGTGCTAATAGGGCGAGTTCGACCCATTTCATCTGTTTTGGCATCGAGAGTCCCCCCCGATGTAATGGATAGGTTAGCAGGCGTTTCGGTCATTTTTGTTTCCGCAAAACTGACTATCTTTCCTTTTACCGACTGGAGCGGAGCAGCGTCGAACATGATTTCCACTTCGTTCCCCTTAGCAAGCAGGTTGCGTTCGTGCTGGTCGACAACAATGATTGCTTCCATCTTGGACGACGGAGCGACTATGCAGACCAACTCCGCTTCGCTTAGGTAAGCTTCCGAATTGGATTCGTGGAATATATCGCCAAACCAACCTGTCAATTGTTCCTGCGCCTTGGCAGCCTTGCTCTCTTCTTTGTCGGGTGGCGGGAAGATGAAACCGTCGATCGGGCTTCGAACGATCAAATTGCCTTGCTTCTCGATCAAGGTCGCCAGCACCTTTTCCCTTTTGATCAATTCTTTCCTTTGTGCGACGAGCTCGTTCCCCATGTTGGGAGCAAAGTTCGCGAGGTAGTCCAACTCGGTGATCAAAGCCAATGTTGCTTCCTTTTCGCTCCGGGCTTCTTGGATTTTGATAGCCAGATCACGGTTTTCCAACTTGCAAATCGGGTCGTTTTTCGCGATGGTCTGACCCGGCTTGGCATTCCATTCCAGCAACTGGCCCGCTACCAACGTATGCACCTCCTTGGCCTCTAAAGGCTGAGCCTCCGTTGCGCAGTAAACATGAAACGGGAGTGGGAAAAAGCAAACAAAAGACAATACAGCAATCGCGATTCCAAGACTCGTCAGCAAATTGCCGCGTTTGATTTTGGCTGCTCTCCCAGGCGTCTTCAAGAATTTGTAAATGCCAGTGAACGCGGGAACGACCATCCCGGCAACCCCTGCGACCGCGAAGGCTCGACCGAGAGATTGCAATCCATAAGGCTTGAGAACTTGGTTGAGAAACATAATGATTCCGAATGCAACGACCCAGCGGTAGATAAAGGAAGCGATAGTAAAGATGCCAAACAATGCCTTGTTGCGAGTTGGCAAGAAAGGATTGTCTTGCAGTTCAAGCCCCAAGCAGTTCTTTTGAAACCATCGTTTGAGGATTTCGGTGGACTTCTGCCTGAGATTGGGGATCTCCAACGTATCCATCGTAATGTAGTAACCGTCGAACCGAAGCAAAGGGTTCCCGTTGAACACTACGGTACTGACCGAGCAGATAAACATCACGCTCAAGCAAAGGAAGCGGAACATACCGTCCTCGCTGAACCACCACAGAAACGTCGCGATCGATGCAAGTATCAATTCAACATACATACCTGCGGCGCCGATGAATACCCGCTGCCATTTGTTGGGTAGCATCCACGAATCCGACACGTTGCAATACAAGCAAGGGGTAAAGACCAGCATCATGAATCCCATTTCGTGGCATTCACCGCCGAATTTCTTGCAGCTTAATCCGTGCCCAAACTCGTGACATATCTTGACCGCAGCCATCGTCGCTCCAAGCCAAATCCAATTGTTGGCCGCAAAGAACGATTGGAACGTCGGCAGTTTCCCTTTAAACTCTTGGTAATTGACGAGCACCAGCGTGATGGCCATCAACCCGATCACGGAGACCAGCATCAAGCACCACGTCGTAAACAGCCAACCAAACCACGGGAGCAAACGGTTCAAAATGCGTTCCGGGTCGATACCGCGGAATCGAATGGCGAACACATTTACAAATTTGCCGAGCAGCTCCTTCTTGCGTTTCTGGTCCCCACGACGTCGCAACTGTCGACCTTGACCGCCAGCATGGGAAATGACTAATCCGCTTCGGTGCAGCATGCCAACGAATTGTTGCAAGTCTTGAAGCGAGATACGTTGGGGAGCGAACTCCGCTTGAAAGGTCTCACGAATCTGTTGAAGCGAAGTTTCGCCATTGAGCATATTGAGGATCGCGAACTCCTCTTCATGGAACCGGAAGTAATTTAGTCCGACTGGTTCTTTGACGACCCAATAGGCTCGCCCGTCGTAGCGATGTCGACGCGATTCCAGGTCGGGGCGTCTGCGCAGCCGAAGCGGGCGCATCGCGCTGTTGACGAGAGAATCGGCCATTGTTGTCATTGAGTATTGCTTTCTAAATGATTTCTGCTTGACCGGTGTTTAGTACGGCATGCTGTCTATGTTGTACGACGCTCCGCGTCGTAGAAATCACGACGCGGAAAGGTTTTGTTTTTTCCGAAGCAAAGTACCCATCACGCTCCGCGTGATGTTGTCTCAAAAACAATCGGTTTTTAAACTGCGGAAATCACTGGGAGCGTGATTGGTACTATAAAATCACAACTTAGGAGCGTCGTGCAACTAAGGCGAAAACAGGGCTAACGCTTTCTAGGTGTAATTTCGACTTCAACGGTCATCCCTTCGCGGAACATATACTGCCCTTCTGGCGTCAATCGGTTCTCAACATCAACGTAAACATCGTATCTGTCTTTTTCGATCGCTGTTTGAGGAGAAACATAGCTCACAACACCATCGATCGTTTCGCCTTTGAGCCCGGGAGCAATTGTGATCGTCACCCTCGCCGGTGCGTTTTCGAGCAAATTCGGCGAATCGCTCACGACAACTTGCCCCTTGATCCGTAGCCTCTTCAGGGAGACCAGCTTGACGATGACTTCACCTGCACGCACCCAATCGTACTGGCGTTTCAAAACTTCGGTGATGACTCCTGTTCTAGGAGCATTAATGGTTCGCAACTCAAGTTGAACTTTAGCGGCCTCGAGTTTCGCTTCTTTGACATCGACATCCGCTCCATCTCGCTCTTTTTCGATTTTCGACACGTCGACTTGATAACCTGCCTTTTTTAATTCTAATCTTTTCTTTAGCCCCTCCATTGTGCCTTCTGCACCCTTCGCAAAGAGGTCTTCCGAAATCTTCACCTCTGCCTGGGCTACCTCTAAGGCGGCCTTGGAGAAGTTTACATTGCTGACGTCGTTAGCTTTCAGCTTGGCCGCATCGAGCTCACGCTCCGCGACCCGAATCTCTTTGAGCACCATCCGCGTGTCGATCTCGATCATGGGAACTCCCGCTTCGATCATCGATCCCTCGTCGACATTCAGTTTGTCGATCCTCCCCTCGGCTTGCGCAGCAATGCTATTGATGTCAACGAACTTCACCTGAGCTCGCTCCAGGCTAACTGTCCCTCGGTCTCTGCTGGGGACATATTGCCCTGCCTGCGGAACTGCATCCAATGTTCTCGCTTGAGCCAATCGAACATCTGTCCTTGGAATTGGCCGGTCGTTTGAATTTAGGAACGGAGCGTCCGTTGTCGGAATCGCAGTTCCACCTGCAAACGCGACATCCGATCGGGCCGGTAGCATCGACGGCGTTTGCAATTGCTCCATACGCTGCATACTGAACTCGGGCGCAACGGGTTGTTCGGCGATCATCGTCTTTTGCAGATCAGACGTTCTGTCCGCGAGCGAGTTCGATTCCGAGGGCTTTACGCCGTTGATGCCGAGCCAAGGAATGGTTTGGTCTACCCAATCTCGAACGCCTGGCAACACTCCAATTGCGATAGCGCTTCCGCCCAAAAGGAGAGCCGCAGGCAATCCCAACATCAGACTTTTTTGAGACATCGTTTTGTCCTCTTGGCGATAGTTTTCTTGAGTGTTATTCAGTGTTCTACTAAACTAATTCTTCATCGCATTGTATACGCGAATCGTTTCGGTTCGTCGTCGCTTAAAACCAGACGTTTGCTCTGACCCATTCGACGACTTCGTGGAACCAAACAAAAGCGAAGCTTTCTTTGCCGCATTTTACATGTGTCTTGACTTCAGCGTCTGTGTATTTGACGATTTGCTTCATTTCTTCATCATCTGGAATGCATCGCAGTCGAACGATCGCGCCATCTTCAGGATCCAATTCGGTTCGCTGGCTTATTCCCGACCGATACAATTTGCCTTTGTACGTCGTGCCTGTCTCCGTCTTGAGCATGAAACTGACTTCGAGATACCCCTTCCCATTTTTCTCGGCATCTTGCATCGCAAGGTCCAAGAACCGCATTCGTTTTTCAGGCATCCTGACTTGCACTTCCCATGGCCCATTTGGGTCCGAAATGGTCATAAGCAATTGTCCGGTGACGACAGGGCGAGCGCTGAGGACCTTTTCTACATCCCAAGTGGTCACCGTGCCGTCGATGGGGCATGTTCGTAGAAGCTTTTCCTGCTTTTCTTCGAGAAGTTTGAGCTGCGCCGTTTTTGCCTCGATGGTTTTTTGGCTTTCATTGATCTCCTGGGAATTTCGAATCTTGTCGGATTGCTGAGCGAACCCTTGTGATGAAGCGTATATAGCGGCTACATTTCGTGCTCTTGCCGTATTCAAGTCCCCCTCGACGGTCCGCATCTGCAATTCTAGATCCGGATTTTTCAATTGCACAAGCGGGCCATTTGTTAATACTTGATCGCTATGATTTACGAATACCCGCTCTACTTCGCCGTCGACATGCGCAAAAATTTGCCGTTCTTTACTCGGCTTGAATTTTCCGTTCCCTTCTAAATCGAAATCGA
>JBBRGW010000128.1:0-9572 GCA_038223525.1 Pirellulales bacterium | reverse complement strand
GCATGCGAGCCAAGGATGCAGAAGCCGCCATCGAAGTTTTCTGTCCGTAGATTCGTTCTATTAGTTGTGCGACGCTCCTGGTCGCAGGATTAACGACGCGGAGCGTCGTGCAACTAAGGTGGTACAATTAAGTTTATTCCGGATGGGGAGTGAACTCGCCGTAACCGTCGCTTCGCTGGCTACGTTAGACCAATCGAATGGGAGTTGGGAATTCCAGTACGAATTTGGTCCCTCGCCCTACTTCGCTTTGAACAGCTATTCTGCCGCCGTGGGCTTCAATGATTTTTCGAGCTGTTGGCAGTCCAAGACCTGAACCGCCATGCTTGGTGGAATAGAATGGTTCGAACATTCGCATCGCAGTGGTTTCATCCATGCCACAGCCCGTATCGATCATGTCCATCGCAACTCCCCCCGGTACGGTGTAAGTCTGTACCGATAACTCCCCTCCGTCGGGCATCGCCTCGAGCGCATTCTTTACAAGATTGAGCAAGGCAGCCTGCATGGAATCGCTGTGCAGCTTGATGTTTGGGAGATTCGGGTCCAGGTATTTTTCAAGTCGAATCAATGAACGATCCGCTTGGGCTTGATAAAGTCGCAAGACCGATTCGATTTGGTCATTGAGCGACCCCGGTGTCATTTCCAAATCGCGCATCCTTGCAAACCGCAGGAAATCTCGGAGCAAGTTTTCAAGTCGATTGCACTGCTGCCGAATCATGTCCACTTTGGCAATCGCTCGTCGCTGTCCAGGCCATTGGCTCTCTTCCATCTCCTCACATAGCAAGTCTGCATTCATGTGAATGACGGAAAGCGGGTTCTTGATCTCGTGCGCTAACGAACCAGCCAGCTCAGCCAACTCGTTGTATTGACGGCGCATTTCGTCAATATTCGCTTCATCTTCGTTTGCTCGAAACTCACCCATTTGGCATTCAATTCTATTGGGGATTTCCCAACGGGAGGCATAATCGGGGCCGCAACAATAAATTGTACACGGCCCGTCGAGATGCAAAAATCCATAATTTCTAAGTGGCAGGTTGTATCTCAAATGGTGTAGGGATTGGCTCGGTTATGGAACTTTTTTGACTTGTGGCAAGCATCTGGATTCCACCTCAATTACAATCCGAAGCATCCTCTCGAATTTACGGCTCGATTTTCGCGTTGAAGAACCGCACGAAATGAAGAATACGGCTTTTAGTTGGGGCTCAGCAGTCGCGCTTGGTCTCGTAGTTTACGCTGGTGTTTCACCAGGGCAACAGACCTCAGGAACAAAACCGGAGGTTGGGATTCTGGATCATAAGAGCCAAGTGCTCGCCATCCAGAATGCAACTGTAGTCCCGGAACCAGGCACCTTTCTCGACAAGGCAACGATCGTCGTTAAAGATGGCAAAGTCCTTGAAATCGGCATAAACGTCACGCCACCTGCCGAAGCCCAGCTGATCGACATGACGGGCAAGACGATCTACGCTGGATTCGTCGACGCTGGGGTCGAACTTGAAGTACCGGCATCGGATGCGACCAAGGGGACGCCGCACTGGAATTCCGAGATCACTCCGGAGCGTTCGATGGCCGAAGTGTTCGTGGCCAATGAAGCGGCCATGTCAAAATTGCGCAAGGCAGGTATCACTGCTGCTCTGGTTGCACCGCGAGATGGAATCATCAAGGGAACCAGCGCCGTATTCCTGACCAGCAATCAGCTTGCGATCGACTCGCTGTTGAAAAGCGATGTCGCGATGCACGTCCGATTAACAGTAGCTCGACGTGGACGCGATTCCTATCCGAGCAGCCCGATGGGAGCCGTTGCGCTTGCTCGTCAGACTTTCTATGACGCTCAATGGCACTCCTACGCTTGGCAAACATACCGATCCCAAGTCGGCATCGAAAAGCCCGAATCCAATACGGCACTCGAAGCGTTAAGTCACCACATGACTGCTGGCAAGCTCGTCGTGTTTGACGCTTTGAATGAGCAGTATGCAACGCGAGCCGATGCATTTGGCAAAGAGTTCGGGTTGAATGTTTTGCTGCGTGGCTCCGGCCAGGAGTACCAATTGCTTGACAAGATCGCTAAGTTGAATAGACCAATTCTTGTGCCATTGAATTTTCCGAAGCCGCCTAATGTCGCTACCGTCGAAGCTGCCCTCGATGCCGAACTCGAGGAACTGACCCATTGGGAGCTTGCGCCTGAAAACCCATCTCGCCTTGTCAAAGCAGGCGTCAAGATCGTCTTCACCGCGACTGGATTAAGTGACCCAAACGAGTTGATTCCACAGATTCGCAAAGCCATCGCACGCGGGCTCGACAAGAAGGCCGCGATGCAAGCAATTACTACAACGCCAGCACTTTTGTTAGGCATTGAACAGGAATGCGGCTCGATCAAACCGGGCGCTTGGGCAAACTTTGTTGTGGCCAGTGGTGATCTTTGGGATGACAAAACCAAGATCGAAGAAGTATGGGTGCGTGGCGAACGCCCCGCTGCGGCGTTCAAAGTTGAGACCTCGATAGATGGCAAATGGCAAATGGCCATCAGTCCGGGCGCTCCGACCGTCGAAGGTCGACCAACCCAACTGTTTCTGACGCTCGCCGACTCAACCAAAAAGGTTTCAGGCAGTCTTTCACTTCTGGAAACACCCGAAACGAAAGAGCCTGCAAAGGAATCAAAAGATTCTCCCCCGAGCGAGCCGAAGCCAGAACCTGCAAAAGAACCAGCTAACGCCGAACCTCCAAAACAGGATTCCGCAACCGCAGAGGCCTCTCAAAAACCGGCCGAAAAACCAGCTGAAAAACCAGCCGACGCAGCAGAACCCAAAAATGGTGACGCTAAGAAAGCCGCCGAGCCCAAAGGGGTCGCAAAGTTAAAGAACCCTCGATGGGAGGATCGTACTCTCTCGGCAACCTTTTCAGCCTCTTCGTTGGTAGACGGTCAAACCGGAGTCGCTTTCCTTTCTCTCGCCATGCTGCCGTCCGCATCGGCAGATTCGACCGAGATGTTGCTCGGGACCATCCAATGGGCCGACGGCCAAAAACAACTCGTTTCGGCCGTTCGCAAGGCCAAGGAAACGAAAGCAGACGACAAAGATAAAGAGAAAGACGCGAAAGCATCTTCAGAGAAAGACGCAACCATAGAGGTTGCAAAAGACGATGCGGAAAAGGGCAAGAAAAAAGAAGACAAGAAGGGCCCGAAGCCAGTTCTCTCAACCGTTCAATATCCGCCAGGCATTCAAGGTAGAAGCGGTTTGCCTGAGCAGCCAGAGTATGTCGTGTTTCAGAACACGACTGTATGGACCAGTGGGCCAGAAGGAGTTCTCAAGGACGCCGACTTGATCGTTCACAAAGGATTGGTCCACAAGATTGGTAAAGACCTAGCAGTCCCAACAGGTGCGACGGTTATCGATGCATCCAAGTGGCAACTCAGCCCCGGCTTGATCGACTGCCATTCACATATGGCAACCGACAGTGGAGTGAACGAATCATCCCAAGCCGTCACGGCGGAAGTTCGCATTGGGGACTTTGTGGATGCGGGTGACATCACCATCTATCGTCAACTCGCAGGTGGACTTACGACAGCAAATGTCCTTCATGGATCTGCAAACCCGATTGGCGGCCAGAACCAAGTGATCAAGCTGCGTTGGGGTGGTACCTACGACGATTTGAAGTTTGAGGATGCTCCCGCAGGTATTAAGTTTGCTCTCGGTGAAAACGTGAAGCAGAGTAATTGGGAGGGACCAAAGACCCGTTATCCGCAATCCAGAATGGGTGTCGAGCAATTGATTCGAGACAGATTCAATTCCGCGAGAGAATACGACGCTGGCTGGAAAAATTGGAACAAGAATCGGCATGGATTACCTCCACGCCGCGACCTCGAACTCGACGCGATTGCAGAGATCCTCCGGGGCGAGCGTTGGATACATTGCCATAGCTACCGACAAGACGAAATCCTCGGTCTATTGCGATTGCTCGAAGAGAACAAGGTGACGATCGGTTCCCTACAACACATCTTGGAAGGCTACAAAGTTGCGGATGCGATTGCCAAGCACGGAGGGACAGCATCCACTTTCTCCGATTGGTGGGCTTTCAAAATGGAGGTGTACGATGCGATTCCTTACAACGGCTCATTGCTTCACAATCAAGGTGTCAATGTTTCTTTCAATTCGGATGATGCCGAGCTTGGCCGGCATATGAATCACGAAGCCGCCAAAGCGATCAAGTACGGAGGAGTTGACCCGATGGAAGCCCTCAAGTTCGTGACTTTGAATCCAGCGAAGCAATTACGAATCGATACCAAAGTGGGTTCATTGGAAATAGGAAAGAATGCGGACATTGCAATATGGAATGGATCTCCATTATCAACGCTGGCTCGCTGCGAACAAACTTGGATCGATGGCCGCAAATACTTCGATCGCGGCATCGACTTGGAAATGCAAAAACGCGATGCATTGTTACACCAGTCTCTGGTGCAAAAAATCCTAGATAGCGGCGAGGCGGCTGGTGAAAAAAGCTCACTTGCAGACGACCCTTCAAGACTGTGGCCAAACCACGATGAATTCTGTCACGACCATCTCGATGAGTCAGTGCATAGCGAACACGAACACGAACTGAAGTAGAGCGATCGGTTGTCGTTTGGGATGATTGTCCTGAACGAATTAGCGGACGGGACAATGGTCCCATCCTACGGAAATTTTATTCTGCCGACCAACAAAGACATCTTTAAATGAACAAACTAACAATACGAAAAACATGGGCTCTGTTTGCAACAGGCCTTTTTACATCAGGCTTTTTTACGTCCGGTCTTTTCGCATCGGACCAGATACCTGGTGCGCCACAGAAGAAACCGATTTTCATTCGCAACGCGATTGTCCATACGATCTCAGGCGAGACCATTCAAAATGGATGCGTTCTTTTCAAGGAAGGCAAAATCACGGAAGTCGGAGCTGGATTGACTGCTCCCGCCGATTCGGACGTTATCGAAGGAAAAGGGCAGCATGTCTACCCTGGCTTGATGGAATCCTTTTCTAGAATTGGACTGGTCGAGATCGAATCGATTAGAGCCTCTGTCGACTCGACGGAGATTGGCAGCCTCAACCCCAATGTTCGCGCTGCTGTGGCCTTCAATCCAGATAGCGAAGCCATCCCGGTTGCTCGAGCCAATGGGGTCCTTTCTTCTGTTATTGCCCCTAGGGGTGGACTCATCTCGGGCAGAGCCGCCGTCATGGTTCTAGATGGATGGACTTGGGAAGGGATGACATTGTTGCCGGACGCCGCCATGTCGGCCACTTGGCCAAACTTCGGAACCGCTCCACGCGGTCGTCGAGGTGGGGACACGGAAACAGCAAGTGAAACCGATCGCTTAGGCCCGATGCATGAATTGATCCGAGAGGTAAGAGCATACTCTTTGGCGAGAACGAAAGCGCCTCATGAACAACCTATCGATCTCCGACTCGACGCGATGCTTCCCGTCGTCGAGGGTAAAACGCCGATGCTAGTGCAAGCGAATTCGACAAAACAAATACAGACCGCAATTGCATTTTCCAAGCAATACCAATTGAAATTGATCTTGATGGGGGGCGCTGATGCGATGCATTGCGCCAACTTAATCAAAGAGGCAAAAGTGCCAGTCGTCGTCTCAAGCGTTTATCGATTACCAGTTCGTCATGATGCACCCTACGATTCGGCTTATACGCTTCCCTCGCAACTCCAGGAAGCGGGCATCCTCTATTCGATCGCCAGCGTCGGAGAATTTGGGGCGTCGGGTGTTCGCAATCTGCCTTACCATGCTGCAACCGCAGCCGCCTATGGTTTAACAGAGGATCAAGCGGTTCGAGCGATCACCTTGTCCCCAGCAGAAATCTTCGGCGTTTCGGATCGCATCGGCTCGATCTCTGTCGGCAAAGACGCTACATTGATTCTCGCGGATGGCAACATTTTGGAAACGCCAACACAGGTGACCAAAGCATATATCCAAGGCCGGCTAGTCGATTTAACCAGCAAGCATACGCAGTTGAACGAAAAGTACAAAGCGAAGTACAAGCAGCAGTAGACAAGGCAATATGAGTTCGAATTCCAAACCTGCAGTTGTCCTTTTGAGCGGCGGATTGGACTCCGCCACCTGTTTGGCGATCTGCAAGGAACGTGGGTTCACACCCTTTGCCATCAGTTTTCGATACGGACAACGCCACGCGGTGGAGTTGACCCAAGCGTCCAAGATTGCAAGCGCGTTCGGCGTTGCAAAGCATGTCGTTATCAACATCGACTTAGGAGCGATAGGTGGTAGCGCGTTGACCGATACCAATTTGGCTGTTCCAAAACATGACCTTGCTTCTGAGATTGGGACAGAGATACCGCTTACCTATGTCCCAGCCAGAAATACCGTCTTTCTCTCCTACGCATTGGGGTGGGCCGAAGTCTTGGGTGCGATGGACATTTTCATTGGGGTCAATGCCCTGGACTATAGCGGCTATCCGGATTGTCGCCCCGAGTTCATCCAAGCCTTTGAAACGATGGCCAACCTGGCAACCAAAGTGGGTGTTGAAGGCGGACAACTGAAAATTCATACGCCACTGATCGACTTGACCAAATCGGAAATCATTCGCTTAGGACTCTCGTTGGGTGTCGACTACTCTCAAACTTTTTCGTGCTACGATCCGAGTGATCTTGGGGTCCCTTGCGGTCACTGTGATTCTTGCTTGCTGCGCCAGCGTGGGTTTGAGCAGAATGGGATGACAGACCCTGCAAAAGGTTAGGGCATGAACGACAATTATTCGCGGTTTTTCGTAGCACATGCTTCCAGCCTGTCGATGAAAAGACAGGCTGGAAGCCTGTCCTACGGATTCTGATTCGGTAGTATTCAGGCTGCCGCTCGCCTTAGCACACACGATCCATTTACAAGGTTGATTATGCGAAAAAAAATGTTGCTAGGTTTGATTGTCGTGGTTGCCGGTTGCCAAGCCAAAGACAATTCGAATGAGTCCGGGGACCAAATTTCAAAACGCACAAGGTCGATGACAAGGCCAGGACCGTTCAAAGACTCGCCTGACTCGCCTGACTCGCCTGACTCGCCTGACTCGCTCGACGCTGCCAATGAGTCTACGACCACAGGATCTGTAGCTGTAAAATTTGCCGCAGGTGCAGAGGGTTCGCCGCTATCTCCACGCTATTCGCCCCCGGGAAAGCGATTGGAGCTAAAGCCGATTAACGCGTCGGAATCTCTGGGCGTCGATGAGGTCGATGGGCTTGAGGCAGAGATCGCACTCGGTTGGCCTATCGAAAAACAAAAGCCGATCAAGTTGCTGGTGACTAGACCTGCCGCTGGTGAAGCGTACAACAAACTGTTCATCGATAATGACGGCAACGGTGTATTCGATGAGGACGCTATCGTTGCAACTGCCTCGGAGTCGCGAGGGAACGTCTGGTCCAACTTTTCGGCGACCGTCAAGGCGACCTATCTGACCGACGTCGCTGTCACGGAAGACTATCCCATTGCATTATGGATCGCCGTGACATCCAAAGCGGAGCAACCCGAGTTCATTCGCATGTCACGTCGTGGATTCAAAACAGGCGACTTATCGATTGGCGGCGAAAAGGTACAAATCGTTTTAAGTGATTCAAACAATGATGCTGTGTTCGGCGAGGGAGACTGGTGGGAGTTAAGAACCGTGGACAATACAGTCAAAGGGGATGGAAGTCGCAGCATCGGAGACTTTCATTGGTTCGGAGAATCGGCCTATAAGTTGGTTCTCGATGATGCTATAGGCAATGTTGGCCGTCTTGAAAGTTTTCTGCCAGGCAAGACCCGCGAGCAAGACGCATTGGATCGCGATCCCTATGGAGCCGATCGAAAAGCAGTCAAAGCAGACAAGCCATTAGAGTTTCGACATGATGTCGATGGTGCGATCGCCGAAGCAGTTGCAAAGCAAAAGCGTTGTTTTATAAAATTCGAAACAACTTGGTGTGGCCCCTGCAAAACCATGACACAGTATGTATTCACCGCCCAGGAAGTAGTCGATGCGTCACAGGACATTGTCTGCGTCAAGGTAGACGGTGATGAACGACGCGATTTGGTTGAGCGATTTTCGATCAAGGCTTATCCGACAGGGATCCTTTTGGCGGCAGACGGAACAGAAGCTTCAAGATTTGTGGGCTATCAAAAAGTAGTCGATATGTCAAAGTTTCTTTTACAGAAAATGACAAAGTAAAATTGGGGTGTCGATTTAACTTTGGCAGTGTGGTTTGCAAGCGTAGTCAGACGGTACGGCGAGCGGCTGTCTCGATTAGCCACAAAGCATAACAATCCCCAGGGCAAGCCTGGGGTATTTCGAATCCCGCCCGCCTTGTGCGGCGATTCGTTCAGGCTTTCAGGCTACACGGCACGACTAGCGACAACCCGAGTTATGATCGACGCCAAAATTGGGTTAAGCTACCAGCTTGCCCTATGCGATTCATCGCGAGCTGGAAGCTTAGGCCACGGTCGGTGCACCTTCGGTTTCCAAAACCAATAAATGTTTATGGCTATCGAATACTCCCAGATACAGGTCCCAATTCCAGGAGTTGATGATGCGAAAACAATGGTTGCTAGGTGTATTATTGCTTACGGTAGGTTGCCAACCGGTGTCCAACGAAAACGAGAACTTGTCAAATCGCCAGGTGAACAGAAAAGCTCGTACAATGCCCTCGCCTTATGAGGACACGATCGAAATTTCTGAAAATTCCGTAGAGACCACTCCTCCGACCGAGCCTCGTTTGCAAGAAAGTGAACCGAGCTAGCGAGTTGCAAGTTAGTCGCCGGACACTCCCTGGCCGATTTTAAAAGCACTAATCAAACTCCGTGTTATTTCTACAATTCAAACAATTGCTTTTTTGGAGCAACATCACGCGGAGCACGATGGGTACATTCTTCGGATCTATTCTGATTTAGAAAAACGGGTTGTCACGGGTGCGTTGCGGGACCTTGAGAAAGGACTCCGCGATTCTGAGATCCTCTTTGGTCGTGATCTTGATGTTTGTTTCCGGTCCCTCAACACACATAACCGAAACGCCGCTTTGCTCCACTACCTGCGCATCGTCGGTGGGTTTGCCTTTCATTTTTGCGTAGGCAGTTTTTAATATCGTTGCTCTGAATAGTTGAGGTGTCTGTGCTTGCCACAATCCCTCTCGAGGCACAGTCTCAGAGATTTGGTCACTGCCGTTACAACGCTTGACCGTCCCACGGATAGGCGATGCCAGGATTGCCGCGCCCGTTCGGTCCGCAACTGCAATGACCGCATCGAATGATTGCCTGGTCAAGCAAGGGCGAGCAGCATCATGGACTCCAATCAGTTTGATGTCTGGTCGAACCTTCTCTAACGCGTTTCGAATACTGTGGTAACGCTCTTCGCCTCCTAGGACGATCTCGACACCCAACATCGACAAATTACCGGAGTATTTTTCCTGTACCAAGTCCTTATCTTCGGGCGATATCGCCATGATGATCTGACCGACTCGCGGATGTTCCGCAAAAAGCTGCGCGCTATGTTGCCAAACCGGCTTTCCAGAGGCAAGCGTAAACACCTTTTTGAAAAACGGATCCCTGAATCGACTGCTCTTTC